>NZ_APJW01000001.1:300000-478589 GCF_000454725.1 Chlamydia ibidis 10-1398/6
CTCCTCAGATGCGGGGACTAAGTTGAACATCATTGCATTAGCAAATGGTGTTTCTTGGCCACGCCTTTCTTTCTGCATTGCAAATAGTTCTAAAGAAAACGGTACTTCAGGATTATCCCAAATGCCTAAAGTGATTTTTGGGTTATATTTATTTTGGAAGAATACCACGTCAGAACGTTTCGAAGAGAAGTTGGCATCAGCTGTGGTAGCAGGAATTGATCGGAAGTATGCCGTCAAAGAATTCGACCAATCTCCAGAGGGTGCTTCTGTTAGATATTTATGAACAGTAAAAGCCATAATACTGAGCAATACGGAGACAAGAATGAGTCCTAGGAAAACAGGCGAACCTAATGCTACCGTTAATCCAATAGCAGCAGCAAGGCAGCCTATAGCCTGGATACTGAGCAAAGCAACAGAGGCAATCCTGATAAGCTTGGCTTGATTTTGTAACGCTATCTCCTTTTGTGAAAATAGCATTGTGTGATTTGACGGCGTCGCCGTAACAATATTATTAGTCGTCACTTCTTTACCATGGTTGTTTTTATTTAACCTTGTTTGTTTTAGGTTAATTAATTATTAAGGGTAATAAGTTATTATAATCGTTTTTTTGATTTTCTAATTAATTGAAATTATTTTATGAGGTTTTTTGAGGGAAATATGTCTAGGGCTATGTAAAGTTTTCTTAACTGATTTGTGAGAAGACAGCGCACCACAAAGTAAATCGGGACCAGAACTAGAATGGCAAGAATGGACAGAGGATGAAGGTATACGGCCGCTAGAATAGCACCTGTGATCAAACATAGGATACCAAAAACTTGCGCTGTAAATGCGTATAGGGCTTTTGTTAAAGCACGCTTTGCGGGAGTGCCTCTAGCAAACATGGTTAGAGGTTCAGTGAAGCTCGTATTTCCACTACGCCTAATCACATAATAAGGCATAAAATTTGTCTAAATTATTAATAATTTCGGGGCATTCTATATGGGAATAGTTTTTGTGTCACGATTTAGTTGAATTAGTTAATTAGAAAATAATAACGGAGGGTGATTGTATATTTTTTTAAATTCATTAAATGTAATAGGGCCAAGGCACCAGTGGTGTTTATTTGGTAAGTTAGGGAAAATTCGTGCATAAGCCCGAACTCCAGAAGGGCTGGTAAGTATTATATTTTTATATTTACCGAATACTCTTACTGATAGAGCTACAGGCCTGACATTATAGTGAGCATATGCAAAATGTTTTCTGTGTTCTTCCTGAAGGAATTTTTTAATAATTGGTCGAGATAATGCTGAATGGGGATAGAGGAAATAACAATCCCGGGAACATGATTTGAGAATGGGTACAATTCCTTCACTAGTCTCTTCTTTCGCAGTTATTATCTTCGCTTTAGGAACAAGATTTTTTAACCTTTGTTCTGTTGCTTGTCCTATGCAAATATAATACTTTTCTCTCAAAGACCTCAAAGAATGTGCTCTTTTCATCTTTGAAATAAACAGAGATGTTGATGAGGGACTGGTAATAATCACATGAGTTGATTTTTCTAAATATTTTGATGCTTTACGTAATTGCGGGCAATTCAGTGAGTAGGGAGACACACGTAAGATAGGCAGAAAATCTGCCTGATATTTTTTTGCAGTTTGTTTGTTTAACCCTAAATATAATGTCATGGTTATTACCTTGCTTGTAATATCTTAGCATAGAAAACTATTTTAGTTAGTATGCTTAGAGTCACTGGAAAACGTAAAGCGTTTGCGTTAATAATTTCTTTCATATAGAAAATTTCTAAGCGCTGAGCATAATGAGAATTTGTCTTCGGAGGATTACCGTGTTCAGGTAGTTTCAACCTGCTTTTTGATTTCTTACTCTAAAGATTCGCAGGTTATTACGATGGTATATGTTAAGCGTTTTTGGGGTTATTGTTGACCTGTAGGGGCGTTTTAATTTTTTAAAATAGAGAGGTAGACGGTGGCATCATTGTTACATAAGTTTTTAGAAAATGCCTCGGGCAAACAAGGACAAAATTTAGCATCGACTGCTTATCTAGCTGCATTAGATCATTTGCTGCATACCTTCCCGTCTATAGGTAAAAGTATCGTAGATGAGTTAAAGAGTCAGAGATCTCGTCTGAAAATGATTGCCTCAGAGAACTTCTCCTCTTTGTCAGTACAGCTTGCCATGGGCAATTTGTTGACAGATAAGTATTGTGAGGGCAGTCCTTTTAAACGTTTTTATTCCTGCTGTGAGAACGTAGACGCTATTGAATGGGAATGTGCCGAAGCGGCTAAAGAACTTTTTGGTGCTGACAGTGCTTTTGTTCAGCCTCACTCTGGTGCAGATGCCAATCTTTTGGCCATTATGTCAATTATAACTCATAAAATACAAAGTCCAATTGTCAAGCGTTTAGGGTATAAAACGGTTAATGATCTTACTGATGAAGAATACAGTGAGTTGAAAAAGGAGATGTCTTCTCATGTATGTTTAGGTCCTTCTTTGAATTCTGGAGGCCATCTAACACATGGTACAGTACGCTTAAACATCATGTCTAAATTAATGCATTGTCTCTCTTACCATGTTAATGCGAAAACCGAGTGTTTTGATTACGATGACATTTCTCGTCTGTGTAAAGAACATAAACCTACAGTGCTGATAGCGGGCTATTCCTCATATTCTCGTAGGCTCAATTTTGCTACTTTACGACAAATTGCTGATGATTGTGGAGCAGTTTTGTGGGTGGATATGGCCCATTTTGCCGGTCTCGTAGCTGGCGGTGTCTTTACGGGAGAGGAAAACCCTATTCCCTATGCACAGATGGTGACAACGACGACACATAAAACTTTACGTGGTCCTCGAGGTGGGCTGGTTTTAGCGTCTAAGGAGTATGATTCTATGATTAATAGAGCTTGTCCTTTGATGATGGGCGGTCCGTTACCTCATGTTGTTGCTGCGAAGGCAATAGCTTTGAAAGAAGCTTTAACCGTAGATTTCAAAAAATATGCTCACCAAGTTGTGGATAACGCCCGTACTTTAGCTGATCAGTTCCAAAAGCAGGGGTTGCGTCTGCTTACTGGAGGCACAGATAATCATATGATGATTATTGATCTTACATCTCTTGGGATTTCCGGTCGTATAGCTGAAGATGTCCTCAGTTCTATAGGGATTGCTGTGAATCGTAATACAATACCTTCTGATGCTGTTGGTAAATGGGATACATCCGGTATACGTTTAGGTACACCAGCCCTTACGACATTGGGTATGGGCAAAGATGAAATGGAAGAAGTTGCTAATATTGTAGTGAAAGTATTGCGAAATATTACTTTGAGACGTAATGCTGGTGATAGTTCGAATAAAAGTGAAGGAGAGCTTCCTGTAGATATTGCTCAGGAGGCAAAAGAGAGAGTTCAAGATTTATTATCACGGTTCCCTCTGTATCCCGAAATCGATCTAGAAGCGCTAATTTAGTTTGGAGATATATAGTCTATGCCTGATGGAGAAATGATTCACAAGTTGCAAGACATTATAGATAGAAAGATTTTAGAGACGCGTCGAGTATTTTTCTCTGAGCCTGTAACGGAGAAAAGTGCTGCTGATGCGATCAAAAAGCTTTGGTATTTGGAACTTACTAGCCCAGGTCAGCCTATAGTCTTTGTAATTAATAGTCCGGGTGGTTCCGTAGACGCAGGTTTCGCTGTTTGGGATCAAATTAAAATGTTGACATCTCCAGTGACAACCGTAGTGACTGGATTAGCTGCTTCTATGGGATCCGTATTAAGTTTATGCGCAGCACCTGGACGTCGTTTTGCAACTCCCCATGCGCGGATCATGATTCATCAACCTTCTATAGGAGGAACAATCACTGGTCAGGCTACAGATCTGGATATTCATGCTCGTGAAATTTTAAAAACAAAAGCTCGTATTGTAAACGTTTATGTTGAAGCTACTGGGCAACCTCGCGAAATTATTGAAAAGGCCATTGATAGAGATATGTGGATGACTGCAGACGAAGCTAAGGATTTTGGCTTATTAGATGGAATCCTCTTCTCTTTCAACGATTTGTAGTTATTTTGTATATTCTGGGGCAGGTAATCGTTTTATTTTGAGCGAATCTTGCCCTACTATAGGTGAGATTATTGCGTTATGTCGCAAAACACACACCGATGGGTTTTTGTTCATTCAGCCTTCTTCGATTGCGGATATTAGACTAATTATTTTCAATGATGATGGTTCTCGTCCTGCTATGTGTGGCAACGGATTACGTTGCGCTATCGCGCATGTTGCTCAAGTTTCGTCAAACGATCCAATCCTTGTAGAAACGGATTCAGGTTTGTACTCAGGAAGATTTTATTCTTGGGATAGGGTGATAGTGGATATGACTCTTCCTGATTTTGGTTTGTGCAAATGTATTTTGAGTGAGAAAATTCCAGGTTTTTCGGATAGCGTTGTAAAAGTTAACACTGGTGTCCCGCATATTGTAGTATTTGTTGATGATATCTCTAAAATTAATGTCGATGTTTATGGAAAACAATTCCGTTATCATCCTGATTTTAGTCCAGATGGTACTAATGTGAACTTCGTTGAAATAAAATCTAAACGAGAGCTTTACATACGCACGTATGAGAGAGGACTAGAGAGGGAGTCAGCAGCCTGTGGTACTGGTGCTACAGCAGCAGCTATTGCTATGGCTCAACAATGTAACTGGAATAATGTTGATATAACTGCAATTACTATAGAAAATGTACGAATAAAAATTTCTATGCATAATGGAGGGGTATATTTGGAAGCCCCCGTGCAATTAGAGAGGACGTTTTTCTTCATACCATAGAGAAATATTCACACAAGGATAGATATCTTGCTCTCTAACTACAATTCTTTTATAATTCTGGCCTATGACAACATATCCTGTACCACAAAATCCTCTTTTGTTACGTGTCCTCCGTCTTATGGATGCTTTTTCCAAATCCGATGATGAGAGGGATTTTTATTTAGACCGTGTTGAGGGATTTATTCTCTATATCGATCTTGATAAGGATCAGGAAGATCTTGATAAAATATATCAGGAGTTAGAAGAAAATGCGGATCGCTATTGTTTAATTCCTAAGTTGACATTTTATGAAGTCAAAAAAATCATGGAAACGTTCATTAATGAAAAGATCTATGATATTGATACTAAGGAAAAGTTTTTAGAGATTCTGCAATCTAAGAATGCTCGTGAGCAGTTTTTGGAGTTTATTTATGATCATGAGTCTGAGCTGGAGAAGTGGCAACAATTCTATGTTGAACGATCTCGGATTCGTATCATAGAGTGGTTGCGTAATAACAAGTTCCATTTTGTTTTTGAAGAGGATCTGGATTTTACTAAGCATGTTTTAGAACAACTGAAGATACATCTTTTTGATGCGAAGGTGTCCAAGGAGATCTCGCAAGCGCGTCAATTGTTGCTGAACAAAGCGAAAGTCTATTATTCCAATGAGGCGCTAAATCCTCGTCCTAAGAGAGGGCGTCCTCCTAAGCAATCAGCTAAGGTAGAGGCAGAAGCTACCATTTCGAGTGATATTTATACTAAGGTTCCTCAAGCAGCACGACGTTTCCTCTTTCTTCCTGAAATTACCTCCGCCTCTTCGATAACTTTCTCCGAGAAGTTTGACACCGAGGCTGAGTTCTTAGCGCATCTTCGTGGTTCTGGCCGTGTTGAAGATCAGTTAAATCTTACGAATCTTTCTGAGAGATTTGCTTCTCTTAAAGAATTATCTGCTAAGCTGGGATACGATTCTCTTTCCAGCGGAGATTTCTTTGGTGATGACGATGATGACGATGATGAGGAAGAAAAGAAAGTTGTTACAAAAGCAAAATCTCCTACTAAACGTCGTAAAAAATCTTCTTAAGGAAATTTTTTCAGAATCCAAATTGTAGCGGCACCCCAGAACAATTTCTGTTTCCTTTCTGTTAGGAACCCGGAATGTTGGAAAATGCTTTCCAGTTCTTGATCTTTGGGAAGGCAGCGTATGCTGTTGCTAAGATAAGCATACGCTTCGTGGTTTTTCGTTATAACTTTTCCTATCCAAGGGACAAAGGCTTTGAGGTACATCTTGTGCGCCAAATAGATAGGATGTCGCTGAGAAGGAGATGTGAGTTCTAAAATTCCTAATCTTCCTGTCGTGGTTAGCACCCTATGGATTTCTCTGAGAGCATTCTCAGGATTGGGAAGATTTCTTAAACCATATGCCATAGAAGCTAAGTCATAAGAGTTATCTTCAAAAGGCATACATGCAATATCACTTTCTATGAAATTCATGGTTGCACAGGGATAACGTTGCTTCGCTAAATTAAGCATATTTTTTGAAAAATCCACGAGTGTGGCCGAAACTCCCGGATATTTCTTAATGTAAGTCGCAACTACTTTGCCAGTTCCAGCGCAAAGATCTATAAGATGGTTTGCGCGTCCTAACATTTGAACAAATCTACTATTCCAGATGTTATGCATGCCTAAAGACAAGATAGTATTCATTTTATCGTAACTATCTGCTAAAGAATCAAACATTTCTTGAATATTAGGTTTATTGGTGTAAATCGGCATAGTATTGTTGGAATTTTCGGAATCCTGCGTAATCATCATCTTCAAGTCGGTAACGGCATAGCTTATAATATTTTCTTAAGAGATCTTCTGGAAGATGGGATCTATCTTGTGCATAACGAATTACATATTCTGAAGATCGCTCAAAAGACGATAGCGCAGTATCTAGCGTATCTCGTATAATATCGTGACTATTTGACGAGTTTGTTAAAACCATTGCAAATACAAAGGGCAATTGTGTCAGATCATACCATGCTTTTGCTAAATCATAAGTTACAAATCCAGGGATTTCTGGATTATGGAGGGCAGAGTCTCCGATTAAGAGACAGCCGTCGTATTCTTGACCAGATGGAGAAAGGATATCCTCAGGTGTAAGTTCAATAATTTCCGGTTGTGGTGTTTTCCATAGATAATGACAAAGGATATTTAGGAGAATAACGGAAGATCTACTTTCTCGAGTAACGGCAATGCGCAGTGAGGGAGAAGAGAAAAAACAAGAAGATGCGTGCAAGTTTACGCTTAATATTTCTTTATGTGCTGCTATTCCGAATCCTCGTATACTGTTTAAGCTATGCGACATAATCCCAACAGATGAAGTTAAGGCAAAGGCAAACTCCTTTTGTACTAAACGTGACAATAGATCTGCTGGAGGAGCTGTAATGAGATGAATATCATCTATTTTAGAAAGCTCTAAAGAAAAAGGTAAGGCGTTGATATAGCTCACGCAACCGAAAGCTAAACGTTTTTTGAGTTTGTTAGACATGGGATCCGTCCTTTTTGTCTAATAAGGTTTTCCATGCCTTCGATATCCATTTTTATGGATTGCCCTGAGGATGCCATCTGGAAGACTTTCTCACCTATATGTGTTGAAGAAAAATCATTAGCCCCACATGAAAGTAGTTTTAGGGCTTCGTCAATACCTAAATAATTCCAAAGAGCTTTAATATTTTTGAAATTATCTAAAAATAAGCGCGCTACAGCAATTATAGATGCTGGAGGAATAGAGTGACGACCATCGAATTTAGATAGTCTTTTTCCCAAAACATTATTCTCTGTAGCAAATTTCAGCAATATGAAATTTTTAAATCCATAAGTTTCATCCTGAATAGTTCGGAGCTTCTCCATGTGTGTCACGAGATCTTCAGGACGTTCCCGATGATAGCATAGCATGGTGCTATTACTCGGAATGCCTAGTTGGTGTGCTGTTTTATGAATGGACAAAAATTCATCCGAAGACAAGCGACCAGGGGAGAGTAGTTGCCGAACCTCATCAACCAAAATATCTGCACCCCCTCCAGGGATAGAATCCAAACCGGCATCTTTTAGAATCCTTAAGATATCCACGACAGGCATGTTATGTAGTTGTGCAAGATAAGCATACTCAATAGCTGTGAGAGCTTTAATATGGATATGAGGGAAGTATGACTTAATCTTAGTAAATAATTCTACATAGTAATCCAAGTTACATGAAGGAAAACATCCTGCTACAATATGTGTTTCTGTAATAGGTGATTCTATCTCACGGATCATACTTATAAGTTGGTCGGGAGAGTACAACCAGCCCTTAGGGTCCCCAGGTTTTGCATAGAATGAACAAAACGTACAGTGGAAATCACAGAAATTAGTGGGGTAGAGATATAGAGTTGAGGAAAAATATACAGTGTTCCCTACACGTTGCTCACGTATATAGTCAGCGAAAGACCACAAGGCCTGTTGATCCTTTTCATCCTCAAGAAGGAGAAGTCGAAGGGCATCATCATTACTCAAGCGATGTCCTGAAGAAAAATTAAAAAATACTTCTTTAAGCCAAGGAGTTTTACAATTTAGATTGTGGGGAAGGGTTATCGTCATGATTATCAGATTGGTAGGGTTTCGAATTAGCTGTATCGCAGTGTTTTTTATGACAACAGTCTGTTTTTCCACATCCTCGAGATAGGGGACGCCCCAACAGGTACGTCCCGAGAAAAACTATAGACGCGACAGTAATAATTAAAACAACCGAGCAAACAAGAAGAAACAAAAACGTCATTTCTTGCTACATCCTTTTTAGAAAGTACTAGTGAAGATCTACCCAAATAGGAGAACTCCACGCCATAGATTGGTCTACTTGTGTTACTCTCAAATAATAGAATACAAAAGGAGACTTACCATTAGGATCTTCGAGTGTGATCTCTGCCAAAGGAGCCATATCATCAAACTCATAATCCAAGTTATTACTGTCGGGATAGAATGTATGTAATACTTTCCCATTGCGAATGATCTCTACAGTTTTCAGCTGAGTGGTTCCAGCTACATAGCCAGAAATATGCCTGTTAACTACAAGACCTGGTTTCGTTGTTGTTGATAATTCAGAACCCATAGGAGCTGATGTGATGTTGAAACTTACAATAATCCGCGGGCCTGTTGTGGCATAGCAGTGGCGGTGATACAAAGCATCTACTAGCGAGTCTCTAGTATACTTGTTACAGATAATTCCCGTGAGACCTGGTGTGTATTGTTGCTGATTTCCGTCAAAAAAGTTTTTATAGATTCCTCGATCGTCGAGGCCACCAGCTACAAAGCCAAAACGCAAATTGCGCTTTAATCCTTCTAGAACTGTACCTTCTAAGACTTCAGAATCGCTGTCCCCTTGAATTGGGAAAGGATTTCCTTGATCTGCAGTTCTCTCAGAGCAACCCCAAGCATTATAAATTTCCACAACGCGTTCAAACTCTGGCTGGAAGTTATCGAAATTATAACCATGGTATTTCGAAGCAGTGAAGCATGGAATCGAAATTAACTCATGAGGAGCCGCAGTTTTATACAATTTGGACAAGGAAGTATGTTTGCATTCTTTGTGTTTTCCAGACGATTTAGTGTCTTTGACATGAAGCACATGTCTTATACCCTCTATACCAGGCTCTCCACTGTATTGAAAACCTAGCAGAGTAATGAACCGATCTTCTTCGTTAAAATCAGAGATGGCCTGATTAACAAGCTTAGAAATCTCTGGGGTAATAGTTTCCTCATTCTCAAAAGAAGAAGACGCGTAAAAGTTGAAAGCACAGTCATCGCGGAAGTGTCTTAAACAGGCCTCGATACTTTCTTCAGAATCTACACGTTCAGATTCTCCATGCAATAGTCCCCACATTAAATTATGAGAAGTATCAGGGAAACATTTGATAGGAGCTGAGGTAAAAATTTCTTGAGTGGCGAGATTTTTTAACTGGATACGATAGATCCCAGGCTCATTGAAGTATAAATTCGGAAGAATAACAAAGCCCGTTTCAGGAATAAATAACTGCCAGTTAAGGTTTTCACGCAAATGTTCGTAAGAAAGTTCAATTCTGGTATCTTCTGGTGAAAAGTTTGTGAGGTTGTTGAATTCGTCTTCAAAGCGGATAGTAATATCAAATCGCTTATTTTTCACTACATAGGAGGGAGTGAAAATCTGGATGTTTTTCAATACATTCCCACGGATGTCTATTGTGAAAACATCAGGCTCATCATACACACCTTCTCCAGTAGGATCTACATAGAGATAGAACGGTTTGCGACGTTGAGTGAATAACTGGGCTCCATTGCCAGATTCATCCACTTGTGGGTGCTCTGGAGAAGGGCCGAGGATAATGGTAATAGTTTCTCCAGCTTCTATGCTATAGGGGAGGACGAATTCATACTGCGGAGTGGGATTTTTAGGTACCGGAATAGATTTAGCAGATACAACATCGCCACGATGAGTTTCCAAATAGATAGTATTTGAAGGTTGAGACAGATCTGTAGACGGTGCTTCCCAATCTATAGGCCTACCCTGACCACCAAGATCAAATTTTAGTTTTGTTCCTTCTGGGAGATCATTGGCCAACGAGTAGAGGAATTTCCACGTAGATATTTGCCCAGCTCTCGCCACCGAGGGATTAACATAACAAACAGATCTGCGCATACTGATATGAAGGGTTGGAATAAACAGAGTCCGTCATCATACATGACAAGTATGTTTTTCTCAATCTTCGTCTTTGCTTAGAGCTTCCAATGCTTCAGAGATATTATTGAACATTTTAAAATAGGAAAGGAAGCCCGTGACATAGAGGGTTTGTTCTATAGTCTTGGGTACAGAAGTCAGTACTATTTTCCCAAAATTTTTACCCACTTGATGATAGCTTTGCAGTAATACACGAATACCAGCGCTAGACATATAATCTAGATGGGCACAGTCTAAAATTACATTGCGCATACCATTCTCCAGAGATTGTGATATGCTGGCTTGTACCTCTGGAGAAAATATACCATCCAATTTTCCATGGAGGTGTAGGATTACGGTTTCACCGTTTTCTTCTTTTTGGATGTTATTCATTGTAGTTGCTGCTCCAAAATCTGTAGTCGTTTCAAGATTAAACTTTCCTAGGCAGACTCTATGAAATGTTCAATTAGTATCTGTCTGGATCTATTGCTACGCTTTACTACCGAATATTCATGGGCTGCACAGTAAATTGTGCGAAATCCTGATGATAGCTACAGACTACGATTAGCATACAAGAGCTTTCTATATAAAGAAATTATTAACAAAATCCGTGCTAAGGATTTATGATGTGATTTTTCTTGGAGTAATTTTTAATTTTCCTACGCTACGTTCTGAACATGTAATAATTTCAATATCAAAGTTCTCATGGTGAATTTTCATTCCCTTTTTGGGTACAGCACCAACTTTATGGAACACGTGCCCACCTAAAGTGTCGTAACTATTTTCATGTTGAATGGTGATGTTGAAGTACTCTTCAGCGTCAGATATATTCATTCTGCCATCCACTATCCAAGAGTTGCCTACTTTTTTGTACGGAATATCTTCATCTACATCGTATTCATCTGAAATTTCACCGAAAATTTCTTCGATAATGTCTTCCATAGTTACAATACCTTCGGTAAATCCATATTCGTTCACGATAATTGCGAGATGACGATGTTTTTGACGGAACTCTTGTAGCAATGAGGAGGCTTTTTTGATTTCTGGAGCGTATAAAGGGGGTTTTGCTACTGAAGATATAGGCAAAACCGAATCACAAGAACTGTTAAGTTTGAGCAGATCCTTAACCAGAATAACTCCAGTAATATTATCAATATCTTTTTTGTATACAGGGATGCGACTATACCCTTCTTCCATAATTGCAGGGAATGCTTCCTTTATAGGAGTATCTTCTTGTAAAGCAAAGATATCTACTTTAGGGATCATAACTTCACGTACGATAAGTTTATCAAAGGTACAAATAGCTTCGGATAGGGGAGTATCTATAGATATCGCTACTTGCTGTAGTTCTGGTTTTTTAGAAACAAATCCCAGAGGTGATAGCATGGACTGTATGAACCTAGACAGGTAAGCGAAGATATTGACTGGTCCATTTGCGTGCTTTTCTCCTATAGAATAAGGAAGCAACCCATAGGCAATGGGTGCAAGCATTACGTAAACTAACCAAAACACATAAGTAAAGGAGCCGAAAAATTTATAATACTCTTGGTAAATCTTTCCTCCTAATATACCGTAAAGAGTCAGTAGGAACCCGGAAAGCAACAGGGCTGTATTAGATGGTGGACGAGGAGAAGAGTCATCTTGCGTTTTTTGTGTTAGAGTAGTCCCCCATGCTAATGCAAGGCTAAAGATAGCTAACAAAATATAGATCATTTTACCCTGTAATCAGAGCTCGTTTTTTCTCTAACATACACAACGCTTGATTTTCTTTAATTCTCATTTTCTTTCTATCTTCAGAAGTTTGGTCATCATAACCAATAAGATGAAGAAGAGAGTGAACTACATATCTAGAAATTTCTCTGTATAACAGGTCTGTATCTTCGCTACGTGGTCCAAGAAAACGTATAGCAGCTTTAGGGCTAATAAAAGCCTCTCCTAAGACATGAGGCGTTGCACAAATCCCGGGAGCATCTATGGGTAAGGTAATAGTGTCAGTAAGAGAGGGATCTGAGAAAATTTCATCATGAAGCCGAGCTAACGCATCATCTTCCAGGAAATAAACAGAAATTTGATTGGTTGCAATTTTCCAATAACATAAGCAACAACGAACAAGCCTATCTACAGACGCAATATCAATAGATAAACACATCTGTTCGTTGTATATATCAACTTGTAATGAATTATTGCTCAAAGGAAAAATTTTATAGAAAAATTACTTCACTATAGGAGTCTTAGGCAAGCCAGTAGCCCTTTTGGCTGTGGCGTCATCCCAACGACCTAATTTACGTAGAACTTCAATACGCTCAAAACGTTTAAGAACGTTTCTCTTCGTATCTCCCTTTATAGATTTTCCATAACTACGATGACGAGACATAATTTATACTCTAGTGACTTAACCAATTTTAGGAATAAAAACGCTTTCGCTGCTTACAGCATTCTTATGAGCCTTATATGCAATCCTTGGAGCTGGAGCTGGGTGCTTAATAGCATACACAGGCTTACGCTTCTTAGGGTTCATTGCTCGGCGACGAGCTTGCTTACTCATGCGTGTCATAAAACAACTCGATATTGAATTTTTTAATTCCCACAATGCGTGAGAGAGAAATCAAAGGCTTGTACTTAGGCGCTAAGAATAATCGAAGATACGTTTTTTTTCAACAGAATGCCCGTTTAAGAGGAGCTATTTTGTTTGAGTGCCTCGGCAATTGGTGAGCATTCTCCAGTTGCGGAGGGTGAAGTTAGCACCCCACAAGAAATAATATATTTAAAAGCGTCTTCGATTTTCATATCCAGAAATGTAATATCGGATTTTTTAAATAAAGTGAGAAAACCCGAAGTTGGATTTGGAGTTGTAGGAATAAACACCGTAATCATGGGATCTGTAGGATCATCTGAGCAAATATGGGGTGCGTCTCCAGCGACAAGGCCAATGCAATGTACTTGAGCATTGGGGAAAGGCACCATCACTACTTGTTTAAATGAACCAGATTGCGCACCGAAAATTGTAGTCATGACTTGTTGTGCTGCTTTGTATACTGTCTTGATAATAGGTATACGATGCAAAATACGGTCATAAATGGATAACAAAGATTTAAAAATCATTAATCTTGCTAGAAATCCAAGCAACACTGTAGCAAAAAAAAGACCAAATAGAAGAATGATTTGCAGAACAAAGGTAAGAAAAGCCCTATGTTTTGCATAGAAGCTTATGGGTTCTAGAAAGCCAGATACTAGTCCAACAAATGGTTGTGTAAGGAAGTTAATAATCATGCCTACGATAGCGACAGTAATTGCTAGAGGGAGTAGGATGATGAGGCCTGTGATAAAATGTTTACGCATATTTCCTTAACACCTATCGTAACGGTCGAATGAGTAGTTGGGAATTTGTTGCCTAACTAGGGTAACTTCTCCAAACTTTGAATATACCTGGTTCGGGGCAATTCATTCAACTTTACACCGACTTAGTTATGTTCTCATCAACTTCTGAGGTATCGGCAACTACTTTCTTTTTTCGTGTTTTCGGTGTTTCCGTTTTGGTTTTTCTACGTGTTTTCTTTTTTGGTGTTTTTCCTAGTTGCTGAGGTATTAGAGACCAAGAAATCACCTGAGTTAACAAATTGACAGAAGCGAGCTTTACTTGAATAGTCGCTCCAGGCCGGAGTTCAGGAGGCAATTCCGTAGTTGATGATTTCTTTTTAAGAACATATTCTTTGGGTAGCTGTGCTGTAGAAATGAATCCTTCTTGGCAAAATTGAGGAACGGTAAAAGAAATTCCTTCTATAGAAGAGGTAATGACAAACGCCTTGTAAGCGGTGTCGGGTTGTTCATCCAAGAATTTTTTTAAGAATCGAGTTTTTTTCATGTTTTCTAATGAGAACTCGGCTTTTGCTGAAACACGTTCTTGTGTTGAGCAAGTCTTCACGATTTGTTCCAGGTGACTACTATCTATAGACATGGGGTGAAAAAGTAATCGATGAACAACAAGATCAATATAGCGACGTATTGGGCTAGTAAAATGTGTATAATAGTCTAGTTGTAATCCATAGTGCCCCTTATTTTCAGTTGAGTAAGAGGCAGTTTTCATGCTTCTTACAAATTGGGAATGTAGGATGGTTTCTAGTGGATGTCCTGCAGATACTTCCTGTAGTAAATATTGATAGTTGGGCTCTTGTGTTGGGGTCATTACAATTTCAAATCCCATAGCTTGGGCGGTTTCATTAAAGGAAAGAAGGTTTTCGCTATTTGGGGGTTCATGAATACGAAATGGTAGAGTGATGTCTTGATGTGCAATATGGTAGGCGATAACCTCGTTAGCTTTTAACATGAACTCTTCAATGAGTTTGTGAGCAAGCGTTTGGCGAGTTTCAATGAGGTCTGTAGGTTCTTGTAGATTGTCGAGAGACATTGTAAACGATGGGAGAACAAGACGAATACAGCCACGCTCTTCCCTAAGTTCAGAGAACCTTCTACTTAGGTTTGCCATAGCATGTAGAGTGTTTGATATAGGGTGTGGATGGTTGTTTTCAATAATATCATCGACTTCATCGTAGGTCATTCGATACTTACTCCGGATAACGCTACGGAAAACTTGGTAGTCTGAAAGATGGCCTGATTTTGTAAAGGTCATGAACACAGAAACAGCCAATCGATCAACATTGGGTTTTAGACTACACAAATTGTCAGACAATGCTGATGGAAGCATAGGAATGACTTTACCAGGAAAGTACGTTGAGTTACAACGCTTTGCGGCTTCCTTATCCAAGGCAGAGTTTGGGGTGACGTAGTGTGACACATCAGCTATATGGACACCTAGAATGTAATTATCATTGTTGTCATACGTTAAAGATACTGCATCATCAAAATCTTTGGCTGTTGCCGAGTCTATAGTAAAACAGAGCAAATCGCGTAGATCTCTACGGGACCTTAAAGCGTGGGAAATATGTTTTTGCGAAAATATACTAGCTTCCTTGAGAGCATCTTCAGGAAATTCCTCAATGAGATTATATTCTGCTTTGACAACTGGGAAGTCTGACTTTGCATTGGAAATGTTACCTATAAACTCAATCATTTCTAATGGGGGAGTCTCTTTAGATTCGGGCTTTTCTTGCCATTCGGGAGTCTCAAGCAGTAACCGATCTCCTATTTTGTATGAACGTTTGGGGATTAATTTTGCTTTGATAGGAACCTCTGGTCCCAATGTTGTTACACAAACAAGAGCAGTTGTACTATTAATTAAAGAAACAATAGTTCCGACAAGACTAGATTTTCCTCGAGATACGACTTGGCGTATAGTCCCTTTTCGTTTGTCTTCCCTACTTCGACCTGGGAATAACGATACTAAAACATGGTCACCATCTAGAGCTCCTTTCAGATCGCTAGCGGGAATGAAAATATCAAAAGGATATTTTTCCGGATGGTCAGGGGAAACAAAACCAAAGCCTTTTTTAGCATGAACAAATAAAGTCCCAGAAATTAAACTTGGTTTATTTGGTTTTTTTAGAATTTTAGTTTTTTTTTCTTTGGTTTTTTCAACAGATTCACTCCGTAAGGTGATTTTTAATCGTTTTCTGGTTTTATGAGACGTTTTTAATGCAAAAATACTTTTATGAATAGTGTTTCAAGGAAAAAATTCCCCATCTCTAAAAGAGATGGGGAAAAAGAGAAGAGACCATAGAAACTAGTCTTGAGGTTTATCGAGGATTTCTACATCAGCATCTTGGATGTTTTCACTGTCGCCAGTTCCATTTCCTGCTGGAGGTTTGGTACTAAAACTATGTTTTTTCAAATCCTCAGTGTTGATGTTTGGACCACCTTGAGCATTAGCTGCGGAAGCCGCGGCGGCTGATGCTGATTGTGATTGCATAGCTTCACCGATTTTCTGCATATGGCGGCTAAGCTCTTCGGTAGCAGCTTTAATTTGCTCGATAGGAGCATCTTCTGTTACTGCGGTGCGAACTTTCTCAATGCGCTCCTGAATTTCTTTAACTAGAGTTTCAGGAATCTGATCTTTGTAATCATTAATAGCTTTTTCAGCTCTAAAGATCATACTGTCTGCTTCATTTTTGGTGTCAGAAGCTTCTCGACGCTTTTTATCAGCTTCCTTATTGATCTCCGCATCCTTGATCATACGTTGAATTTCTTCTTCTTGTAGACCAGAGCTTGCTTCAATACGGATTTTCTGTTCACGGCCACTTGCTGCATCTTTCGCTGATACGTGAAGGATACCATTTGCATCAATATCGAAGGTGACCTCAATTTGAGGATGTCCTCTAGGTGCAGGTGGGATGTCTGTAAGATCAAATCTACCAATTTCTTTGTTGTCTTTTGCCATAGGACGCTCCCCTTGCAAAACAACAATTGTTACAGCAGGTTGGTTATCTGTAGCTGTAGAAAACACTTGTTTTTTCTGTGTAGGGATAGTGGTGTTTCTTTCTACCAATGGAGTCATTACTCCGCCAAGAGTTTCAATTCCAAGGGATAAAGGAATAACGTCTAAGAGTAGAACATCTTTAACTTCACCGCCGAGAACTCCGCCTTGAATAGCCGCGCCAATAGCAACAACCTCATCTGGATTGACACCTTTATTAGGTTCTTTACCAAAAATAGCTCTTACTGCTTCTTGTACTGCTGGCATTCTAGACATGCCTCCCACAAGAAGGACATCATCGATATCGCTAGCGGAAAGTTTTGCATCACTCAGTGCCTTAAGGCAAGGGGACTTAGTTCGTTCAATAAGCTGAGAAGCAAGTTCTTCGAACTTTGCACGTGTTAATGTTAAAGCTAAGTGTTTTGGCCCGCTGGCATCCATAGTAATGAATGGCTGATTGATTTCTGTAGATGACACTCCAGAAAGCTCAATTTTTGCTTTCTCTGCAGCATCCTTGAGTCTTTGTAATGCCATGTTATCTTTACTGAGATCAATACCTTCTTGTTTTTGGAATTCATCAATCATCCACTTGATGATAACTTCATCGAAATCATCTCCGCCAAGATGTGTATCACCATTTGTGGAAAGTACTTCGAAAACTCCGTCTCCGATTTCCAAAATGGAAATATCGAAAGTTCCTCCTCCTAAGTCGAACACGGCGATTTTTTTATCCCCAGCTTTGTCAATACCGTATGCTAACGCTGCAGCGGTTGGCTCAGGAATAATACGTTTGACTTCTAGACCCGCAATACGACCGGCATCTTTTGTTGAAGCTCTCTGAGCATCGTTGAAGTACGCAGGAACTGTAATAACAGCTTCAGTTACTGGTTCTCCGAGGTAAGCTTCAGCAGTTTCCTTCATTTTCATAAGGATTTGTGCGCCGATTTGTTCTGGGGTATATTGTTGCCCATTGACTTCGAAAACAGCATCACCTTTAGAGTTAGGAGCAACTTTATAGGGAACAGTTTTAATTTCAGATTCTACTTCAGCATACTTTCTTCCAATGAAACGTTTAGTAGAGGCAAGTGTTTTTTCAGGATTAGTAACAGCTTGGCGTTTCGCTGGAATACCTACTAAAGTTTCTGAACCTTTGAAAGCAACAATAGAGGGGGTAGTACGTGTTCCTTCAGAAGATGTAATAACTTTGGCTTGCCCACCCTCCATAACAGAGACGCAGGAGTTGGTAGTTCCTAAGTCAATACCTATGATTTTACTAGATTTTCTTTGTTCACTCATAACTAATACCTAATTCTCTAAGGATTGAATTTATTTTTCTTCTTTATTTTGTGCTGGAGACTTTGCAACTTTGACTTTTGCTACGCGAATTGGTCGTTCTCCTATTTTATAGCCCTTCGCAAATTCCTCAGTAATTGTGCCTTCTGGAACATTAGAGGTTTCTTCTGTTTCTACAGCCTCATGGAGAAAAGGATTAAATTTCTGGCCAATAGCAGAGTATTCTACAATTCCTTTATCTTCAAAGATCTGCTTAAATTGCTGGAGGATCATATTGAATCCTACAGCCCAATTTTTGACATCTTCCGACATTTGTGATGCAAATCCCAGAGCTTTCTCCATGCTTTCGATAGGAGTAAGGAAGTCAATAAGCGCATTCTCAACAGCATACTGCATGAGTTCCTGACGTTCTTTTTGCATGCGTTTGCGCGCATTTTCTGATTCTGCAAGCACCATCAAGTACTTATCATTTTTCTCTTTAATTTCAGCTTTAAGAGTTGCGATTTCTTGTTGTAATTCTTCTACTTCGTCAGCAGGCGCTTGGCTCTCTGCTTCATCGTTAGGTTTTGTGTCTGTCATGACATCTCCTTAGAGGGTAAAAGTTTTATAGAAGAGTATCTTGCAAGGAGCGCAGGCTCTTTGGATGAATGACGTTCGGAAGGGCAAGGTCTTCTAAATGATAATTTAAATTTATAAAAACTTTGAGTTAGACTTGCTTTAACCTTATCTGCAAAAAGGGTTAGTATTGCGAATATCTCTTTGTAAGGGAGGTTTACAGGGCCCAATACTCCAAAAGCTCCCAAAGGTGTGTTATTCATATAGTAGGGCATCGTAATTACGGTGCACTGAGGGTTTCGAGTTCCAAAGATATCAGACAATTCATTTCCAATAAAGGCTGTGGGTTTATCTCTATGCATTCCTATGTCCAGTAATTTGCACATATGACGACGATTTTCAAAGAAAGATAGTCCCAAGGCTAACATGTCAGGATCTTTAAAAGACTCGTATTTAAGTAGTTTAGAAAGTCCAGTTTGATAGAGGTCTTCTTCGCTGAAATTACAGTAGCGTGTGAGATATCGTACTACTACTTCGTTATACAAAGTCATGCCAATCTCTTCTTCTTTCTGAGACAACGAGTCTTTGGGTATTTGTTTGCTAATGTAGTTTTGTAAAAAACTTTCTATGCGTTTTAAAGAGGTAGAGGCTAAAGTTTCTGGAATCCACAGTATGTCAGTAAATATTTGACCAAATTCAGTTGATAGAATGACAACAATACGCTGATCATCAACCGAGGAAAGTTGGATATTAGTTACAGTATCACTGTCAAATCTCGGAGATGAGAAACATGTGGGTAGTTGCAGTACTTCTCCTAGAAGTTCTGAAGCTTTTTGGAGATCTTTCACAATATTTCGACTTTCCTTGGGCAAAGTATCCAAAATTTGTAATACCGAATCAGAAACGGGTTCATGAGAGGGAATATTGTAATCAACATAATAGCGAAATGCTAAGTCTGTAGGGATTCTACCTCCAGAAACATGATTTTTCTTTAAAAAACCCTGTGTTTCTAATTCGGAAAAATAATTTCTAATGGTTGCGGTGCTGAGATGTGAATCACAATGTTCCTTGAGAGTCTTAGAGCCAACAGGTTGCCCGGTTTTTAAATACAACTCAGTAGTCGTCAAAAGAACATGCAGAATTTTAGAATCCCGTTTGGAAATCCAAGACCTGGACATCACATCCACCGTAAGATCAATTATTCGTGGCCATTATAAGCAAAGATCTATGTCAGGTCAAGAAATTTAGCACTCCAAATGTTCGAATGCTAAGTTTTTCCCAAAAACGTATCTTGTATGCTAACTATTAGGAAGATGTTGTGCACACCAAGAGAGGAACTCACCAGGAATCACAGAGAATTTTTCTCCTAATCGCGATTCAATTTCTAGCATGCCAGAAGAATGAAACACTTTGCCAAAAATTAGTTTATAGGGAATGCCGAGAAGATCGCTATCCTTTATTTTGAAACCAAGTCTTTCATTTCTGTCATCAAGTAGAGGTTCGTAACCATGACTCTGCAAATCTCGGTACAATATTTCTGCGGCTTCCAAGGAAGCAGTATCTCCTCCATTACATAGTAAGGTAATGTGGAAAGGTGCAATAGATCCTGGCCAAACAATGCCTTTGTGGTCTGCTAGCTGT
The DNA here is from genome assembly GCF_000454725.1 of Chlamydia ibidis 10-1398/6. Classification (NCBI taxonomy): domain Bacteria; kingdom Pseudomonadati; phylum Chlamydiota; class Chlamydiia; order Chlamydiales; family Chlamydiaceae; genus Chlamydia; species Chlamydia ibidis. The sequence continues at coordinate 320,362 of NZ_APJW01000001.1, forward strand.
TCTACGCAAGCAGCTAAGGTTCTACCGATGCCAATACCATAAGTTCCCATCCAGCAAATCTGTTTCTTCCCCTCCTCATCCTGGAAGGAAACATCGAAAGTTTCGGTATATTTCGTTCCTAAGTTAAAAATATGGGCAACTTCCACACCTTGATAAACTTCATAGGGGACATTATCATTAAATGGGCAACCGTCGCCAGCTTCAGCAAGAAGAAAATCGTAATACTCAGGACGCGAAACATCTCTATCCCAGTTTACGTTAATGAAATGAATATCTTTAGTATTGCCCGCACAGACAAAGTTAGTCATAGAGCGAGTAGTTTCATCAGCAACAAATTCAATGGGGCAGTTTAACGGGCCTACAAAGCCTTTTTCAGTGCCTAGGTATTTTTGAATTTCTTCATCAGAAGCTAACAAGCAATCATCAGCGTTCAGTTTGGAGACAACTTTAGCTAAATTAATTTGACGATCGCCACGGATTCCTATCGCTAGAAATTTCTCTTCTTTCCCGTAAAACAACTTTACTATTAGAGTTTTCATGATTTTCTGTTGATCTATGGAAAAGAAGTTTTTTAGATTTTCAATAGATTTGATATCGGGAGTAGGTATTTCTTCTATAGGAAGAAGCTCTTTATCATAAGCATAAGGGGTGGGGCAAGCTACTGCAGCCTCAATATTAGCTCCATATGACCCGCTAACACAAATAGTATCTTCGCCTAAGGAGCAGAGAACGTGGAACTCTTCAGATTTTCCTTTACCTATCTTGCCACCATCGGCTTCTACGATTACATACTTTAAATTTAGCCTATTAAAGATCCTTTTGTATGCTTCTCGCAATTTCTTATATTGTTCATTCATCTGTTCTGGAGAATCTGAAAAGGTATAGCTATCCTCCATTAGGAATTCCCTGGCACGCATAAGACCAAAACGTGGTCGAATCTCATCTCGGAATTTTGTAGCTATTTGATAAAGATGGATAGGAAGCTGTTTCCTTGCAGATAGCCATTGGGAAACGAATGACGATACAACCTCTTCATGTGTTGGGGCTAAACAGAAGTCTTTATCTTCCCGATCTGTAAGAGTATAGAGAAGGCCTTCTGAGCTAAAGGCTTCCCACCTTCCTGTTTCTTGCCATAATTCCATGGGGTGAAGAATAGGGAGAGATACTTCTTGCCCTCCAATGGCATTCAGCTCTTCCCGGACGATTTTGGCCATTTTTAAAGATACGCGCCAAAGTAGTGGAGTATAGGTGTATATTCCTTTGGATGTTTTAAATAAGTATCCTGCCTTTTCTAAAAGTTCATAAGAAAGAACTGAGGCGTCCTTATTCACATTTTTTGAAGTTTTATAGAATAACTGGGAGGCTTTCATATTGTGTTTTTGTCGTCCAGGTTAGTGAGATCCTAGGAGGGTTAAGATTCTTTAAAGTGAAAGGATAATAGCATAGGTCGGTTTCTAAATCAATTACCATAGATTCTCTCTAAAAATATTGTGATTTGTTTTGTGAATTAAATAATTAAGAAGAGAAATGTATAATTATATAGTAAATAAATACAATTTTTTATTTTTGGTAATTTATGTCTTCAGTACATAGAAATTCTCAAGTTCCTCCGTCAGGAGGAGATGATGTTGGACGTTCAGATAAGAAGGAGAAGGAAAATCAGAAGCAGTCTGATTGCTCAGGTGCTACTGAGGATGGACTATCTGTAGAAGTTCTATCTTCAGGTGCTGTATCCTCTGTTCAGCCAGAGGTACATGATGCTATATTGGTCGAAGAAGCTGTGGGGCAATGGCTAGATCATGGTTCACCCTCGGCACTGACACCGAATTCTGGCGCGGAAAATGTTGTGCAGGTAGCTTTAGCAGATTTCGGTAAGGAAGATATTGATTCTGTAGAGAAATCTTTAGAGGGTGTTTCTGATTTATTTGAAGGTGTTAGCGAAGTTCGTTTATTAATCGAAGATTACATGAGGAGCGCTCAAAATGTTTTGCAAACCCTTATGATGAATCCGGGGAATGTTTCTGGTAAAAAGTTAAGAGTTTCTTCTGAAGAAGAACGACAATCTATAAGTGCCTTAGCAAGTATGCAGAGACAAATAGAAGGAAATTGCACATCTTTGAAAGAGCATGCTGATCTTTTATTATCCTCACTAACTGATTTGCATAAGCGCATGATTGGGATGTCGTTGGAGGATTTTAGGGAGAAATTTGGCGAAGATGCCTCTCGTGTTGAAAGATTGCTATTTCAAATTGGTATTCAATATACTGACAGTGGTTGGACAATTTTGTCACGCGGACGTGTGCCAGATTTATCCATAGCGCTATCTAAGTTAAAAGATATTATGCAACAATCCGATGTCACTCAGCTAATAGAGGTATCTGAGGGACAACAAGAGGAACCTGTTGCTGCTTCTGCGAAAGAGGAGATTCAAACTACATTAACCTGTGGGGAACGTTTATTACGTGTTTGGAATACGTTAACCGAGCTATTTCATCGTATTTATGGGTCTATCTTGTTCTTCTTGCTATGGGTGGGAAGAAAAATAGGAATTATCTCGTCCAAGGATGACAAGAAGCCCAAAGAAAACTTGGAGAATCCCTTCGCATCTCCAAGGAATAGTTCATCAAGCAACGAAGAAAATAGGTCTTCTTTACGATCTGTAATTTCTGGACGTAGTGATCTTTCTGACGAAGATCAAATTCGTCGGCCTTCAGATGCTACTATCGAAACGCAGGATGCTCACGGGAAACAAGATATCGAAGAAAAAAACAGTTGATGTCGGAGATGTCTGATTTTAGTTGTTAATTATATCTCACGCTTAGCGTGAGATATAATTTCTATCTTTTCCCTTAGTAATCGTTAGTTTTGTCTTTGTCTGTTGTTTTTTTTTCTTTTCTCTAGTATTTTGACGTTTTCGGAACCGCACATGTCCTAGGTGCTTTTTATGAGTACAACGAAAAAATATTCGCTGTTCGCGTTGTGTTTCAGCCTCGTGCTGATGATTACTGGGGGGTGTTCTTTTTGCCCACAAAAAGCTTCTTCACTATCTTCGGAACAGTATCTGCCGATTGTTAATCACTTGTTCTCTATATGTGATTTGCCTCAAGTGGAAAATCGTGAAGAATTAGTTGAAGTGTCGTCTTCATTGTTTCTCACGCGGGAACAGCGTATGTCTCGTAATTTTGAGCCTATTTCTTTGAAAGATGGTCATGAGTTTTATAATGACCTTTCTCTTCTTAGGATGACACAAGTAGTGCCTGCGTACGCAGCAACTTATGAGAGTGCCGTTATTCTCGGTGGGATGCTTCCTGCAATTCGTCATCGCCTCGACTTCTTAATTCGCGAGTGGCAGCGTGGCGTGCGTTTTAAGAAAATTGTATTTTTATCTGGCAAGAGAGAGCGTTACAGTGAGGTAGAGACCAGAGAGCATTTTTTTGATTCTCGTTTCAATGTGTTTCCTGTAGATCCCTCTTGGAGAGAAGAGGACCATGAAGTCCCTTCCTCGGAAGATGGTATTGCACGATTTGTTTGGGAACAAATGCAGGTTCCTAGTGAGTGGAGAGATCCTCAGTCCGGTGTTCAAGCTGTTTTCTTAGAAGCTAATCCTTCTGAAGGAAATACTTTTGGATCCAGAAATGATACTCTTAATCTATTCAAATCTTATCATGGCGATTCTTCAGGAAGAGTATTGTTTGTGAGTAGTCAACCGTTTATACATTTGGATCGTTGTCGTATTACTAATTTCTTTGATAAGCAAACATGCGATGTTTCTGGCCCTGGATTTTCTCAAGTAGTCCTTTTACAAGATTGGGCACCTAGAATGTGTTTGCATGGTCTAGCTGCTTGGGTCCATGAAACTAATGGGCATCTCAATATATCCCAGGAATAAATTTGTCTGACGAATTTTGGATTTTAGAAGTAAAAGTTACCCCCAAAGCTAAGGAAAATAAGGTCTTAGGATTTGAAGGAGATGTGTTGAAAGTACGTGTTACGGACCCCCCTGATAAGGGGAAGGCGAACGATGCTGTTGTGTCTGTACTAGCGAAAGCGCTGTCCTTACCTAAGCGCGACGTTACCCTAGTTTCTGGAGAAACCTCTAGGAGAAAAAAAATTCTCCTTCCAAAATCTATACAAACAGAACTTTTCAAACGTTATGGGAAAGACCTTTAGGCAACGGAGGTCTTTTCATTTTTTGATTTTTCCGCCTTCGCTATAGGCTTTTTTTCTTTATTTTCTTTGAAGACTATAGAACGAAATTGTTTGCGTTCGGTTTTATTAATTTTTAATCCCAAACGTCGGATAACGTCCTCGTTAAATGTGGTTGTTTGTGGAATTGGGTCAGCGATAATTTTTCTGAGCCCCTCGATGTCATCATGATGGTAGAGAAGATGGTAAACCATCTGTGCTACCTGAATTCCGGATTTTTTAAAATCTACGCCACAAGCAACACACGCACCTTCAGATACCAAGGAAAGATCATCCGTGATGATGGGGATATTTTCTTTTAAAATGTCCTCAATAAATGATGTTCCGTATTTGTGTGGTAAAGAAGAGAAGGGAATGAAAATAGCAGAAGGTCTTTTGCTAATAGCTTGTTTTATACGTGTTTTAAAATTCGCAGGAGTCACAGAAATTTCTGTTACTTGGATTCCTGAAGCATTGAGCTTTTTAGCAATTTCATTTTGTAGTGTTGAAGGATAGGGTTCTGCGGGTTTTAAATAGACCAAAGATTCCGGATTTACTGCCACGGTTTGTATAGCAAAACAGCATTGGTTAATGTCCAGACTGTCATTGACGCCGTGGATATTTGTTTGATCTTTAGGGAAGGAGAGCATGTCGCTATCAGGAACAGCTGCATAAATTATAGGTTTTCGTTTTTCAATTTGACTCATTACTCTAGTTGCTGTGGATCCTAAAGTAATGATAGATATCACATTAGGGTCTCTATGCAGAGCGCGGGCTATTTTCTTTGCTTTGACAAGGTTGTCATCGGCATTGACAAGCGTGATTTCGGGAGCGTGGTCGAAAGTCTTGAGTACTTCAATACAGCTAGCACAGCAATCTTCTAAAAGTGTGTGTGTAAAGGAAAAGAAAATTGCTACTTTAGGAGAGACTACTTTTGGACGTGTTGAAGAAAAGAAGACAGTAATTAGCGAACAAAGCAACGATAAAAATAGAATATAACGAGTGAGAGTGCGGAAGAAAATCATGTATAAGCCATTATGTCATAAATAGATGACGATTGTAATCGTTCACAGGCTAAGGCAATATCCTCAGCTCTACCGAGGGCCGAAAACCTAGCGAATCCTTTCCCACAAGACCCGAATCCTGACCCTGGGGTAACGGCAATATTATATTGGTATAAGAAAAAGTCAAAGATTTCTTCTTCGGGAATTATATCTGGAACTTTCACCCAAAGATAGGGAGCATGTTCTCCACCATATACTTTCATTTGCCCTGACTGTAGTGCTTCTTTTAACTTGTGAGTGTTGCGACGATAATAATTAATAGATTCTACATTTGGGAATAAGGATATACCAGCGATTGCTGCTTCTTGAGCTGGTAAGGAAGCACCATTAAATGTCGTGGACAGAAATCTTTTCCAATCTGACAGAATAGAAGACCCGTCATTGTAGGAAAGCTCCTTAGGAACTATGGTCCACCCTATCCGAATACCGGAAAATCCTAAAGGTTTTGAGAAAGAATTAATTTCAATTGCGCAAGATCTAGCGCCGGGTATTTCAAAAATACTTTTAGGAAGATCAGGGGATGAAATAAATGCGCTGTAAGCTGCATCAAAAAGAATAATTACTCCGTTTGTGTTTGCATAATTCACAAGATTTTGTAATTGCTCTTTTGTAAACGTTATGCCCGTAGGATTGTTAGGAGAGCATAAACAGAGAATATCCAAAGGTACTTTAGGAAACACGGGGAAAAAGTCTGTGGATTCCTCACAGTTAAGATGAACAATTTTTTTAGCTCCAGTAAGACAGGCAATATCTAGATAAGCAGGATATGAAGGATTTTGTACTCCTAAAGTTTTCCCGGGGCCAAAGAATGTCAGTAAACGAAAAATATCAACTTTTGCTCCATCTGATATGAAAATTTCTTCGGGATCTACCTGATTCGAGTAAAGCTTTGAAGCTAGATTTTCTCTCAGTTTTGGAAGACCAAGTTCTGGACCATATCCATGATAAGTTTTTGGATTTCCTAGTTGTTCTACGGAAGAGGTGAACGCTGAAATTACACTAGGATGTAGCGGTTGTGTCGTATTTCCAATAGACAAGTCGATAATAGTAGCCTGAGGGTAATCCTTACGAAATTTTTCTATCTTTTGTTTAAGATCTGAAAATAAATAGTTCTTCTTCAGTACTGAGAAGTGCGCATTTCGTTGCATGGATCGATACATTGTCAAAATTATTTAGCCCAAGATCTTAAAAAACTCGTTACTTTTTTGGTACAGCTTTTGCCTGTGAATCCTATTTATTCTTATTAATCCCAAAATAATACGAGATATTACTCTATAAAGATAGTTTGTTTAATAACCATAATTACATCGATTTTATAAAAAAACTATAAGATTTATAATTAATTAAAAATAAAAGAATTATTTTTGGTTAGATTATGAGTTCTATTAATCCTTACAGTTCTTCACACAGCCCCTCTCCTTTAAACCCTGAAAATAATCAACAACCCGATGGGGTCAAGAAAACATCAGGTTCTGAGAATGGTGGCATCCGTGCTAGTGGTAAAGCAGGAGAGAAACAGGCGGCTGCTAAAGTAGGAGACGCTGCACGTAGAGCTATGAGCAATAAATCTGTTTCTACGCCTCCTGCGCCTCCTGCTCCTAAGTTACCGTCTGCATTTCAACAAGTTAAGGGTGGGGGCGACAATAAAGGTCTGCATGATAATCTCATAAAGGAGCTACAATCGAAGTTTGCTGGCAAGGATACGGACTACGGAAGCAAAGAGACACAAGGTCAATCTAGTGCCTCTGCAACTCGAGGTTCTGTTTCTACGCCTCCTGCGCCTCCTGCTCCTAAGTTACCATCTGCATCTCAACAAGTTAAGGGCGGGGGCGACAATAAAGGTCTGCATGATAATCTCATGAAGGAGCTACAAGCGAAGTTTGCTGGCAAGGATACAGACTACGGCAGTAAAGAGACACAAGGTCAATCTAGTGCCTCTGCAACTCGAGGTTCTGTTTCTACGCCTCCTGCGCCTCCTGCTCCTAAGTTACCATCTGCATCTCAAAAAGTTAAGGGTGGGGGCGACAATAAAGGTCTGCATGACAATCTCATGAAGGAGCTACAAGCGAAGTTTGCTGGCAAGGATACAGACTACGGCAGTAAAGAAACACAAGGTCAAGCAGAGTCTACTAAGACCCCTAAACAAACATCGCAGAGGAATTCTAGGACAGAATCCGGAAATAATAAAACCGGAGGTTTGCAAAGTAGTTTGATAAATGAATTAAAAAATAAAATTAAAAGGAATAGAGGGTAGTAACTCTTTTTTATGATTAGTTTCTTTGTTTATCTAGTCTATACATAATCAGTACGCAGATTTTTGTTGCTGAATATGAAATAGCGTATATCAAAGAGGTAAAAAGATCCCATTCAGTCGAGGGACTGAATGGGAGGGGGAAAGTTTTCATTATTTAGAAGAGTTTACACACTTCAGGTACATATTAGGAGTAGTTTGGGGTTGCAGGGACCTTCCCTGCGGCAACTATTATTAATTTGTGTTTTGTTTTCTTATAATTTTTTTTATTTTAAAAACATTATTTTTTTAAAAAGATTAAATCTATTTGATTGTTTTTATATTGCTTTCGTTTTCTGTTAGATTTTTTGTCTAGTTAGGGAAGAGTTGCTAAATAAATGGTCTCTTTTCTATAGATTATGAATACCATGGGAAAACGATTATTCTGTAGCTGTTGTTTTTGCGGCTTTTTATTTATTAGCGGTATTCTTTGTTCTTCGGAAGTAGCTACTCGGCAGACACATTCTTGTCCGGATTGTGAGAGCTTGTCTAAATCTGTTGGTCGTGCGGATCAGTTGCCTGAGAACGTTTGTGCGTCGGATGACAGTTGTTATTTCACTGGATACGTGCAAGCACTCATCGATATGCATTTTTTAGATAGCTCTGCTCAGGTAGTTGTTGAAAATAGCACAGCTTATTTATTTTCTTTGCCAGTCGATTATGCTCTTTCCGAGGCAATTATTAGTTTTGTTCGAGATTTACCATTTATTAGTTCTGTAGAAGTCTGTGATCGTCCTTATCACGATTATTGCCAGGTTGTCGCGGATGCTCATTCCCGGTTACCTAGGGAGAAAGGAATAGGCACAGAAATAGTTTGTGGTAAAGAGGGAGTTTGGCTTCCTCAAAACACCATTCTTTTTTCCCCCCTAATCGCCGATCCTCGCCAAGTTACAAATAGTGCTGGTATTCGATTTAATGATAAGGTTGTGGGTAATCGTGTAGGATCGGCAATTTTCGGAGGAGACTTTATCTTATTGCGTTTATTCGATGTTACCCGATTTCATGGAGATCTAGATATAGGAATTCAAGGTGGAGTATTCTCTGTTTTTGACTTAGACCATCCTGAAGCTTGCATGGTTAATTCTGATTTCTTCGTCGCGGGTTTGCTTGGTTTTGCCGTTAATCAATGGAGTTTTCGTTTCCGATTATGGCATTTATCTTCTCACTTGGGAGATGAATTTATTTTAACCCATCCTAAATTTCCTAGGTTTAATTTAAGTGATGAGGGTGTCGATCTCTTTGCTTCGTTGCGCTATAATGACCAGATTCGTGTTTATGGAGGGTTAGGCTATATCATCAGCAGAGATTTGAGTTTTCCAGAGAAGCCTGTATACGTAGAAGCTGGGGCGGAGCTTAGGCCTTTTGGATTGCGTGAAGGGAATTTACATGCTCAGCCGATTTTTGCCATGCATTTTCGTTTTTGGGAGGAACAAAACTTTGGTATAGACCAAACATATATCTTGGGTATGGAGTGGTCCAAGTTTCAAGATTTTGGAAGGAAAATTCGCGCTTTTGTTGAATACCATCAAGGCTTTTCTAAAGAAGGACAGTTCGTCAGAGAACCTTGTAATTACTACGGGTTCCGTCTCACTTATGGTTTCTAAACTATCTTGTTCATCTACTTTTTAATAAAGCAGATGAACTGCTTTATTATCATACAGCGTAAAAACCATCAGGAGCAGGAGGATGATCTGGACCTATAGGTAATTCTTTTTTCATGAATTTTCGGAAAACTTCAACTCCAGACTCTCCAGAGGAAATACAGTAAATACAATTACTAATCCACTTAGAATGTGATAGAGTTCTTGATTTGCAGTTACTTTGGTAAATAGGCGTGATCTTTTCTTTCCAATAGTCTGGGGAACCCATTAAGAAAATGGGTACCACAGGTTTCTTCCCTGTTTGGATACTAACCATTTCTAAGAAAAGTTCAAAGTCTGTTCCTGTACCTCCAACTGTGAAGATTGCTAGATCAACATGGAAATGCTCCTGTCTCTCAATGATAGAAGTTATGCGGTACGTCATTTTTGCTTGTACGTAGTGGTTAGTTTTTTGAGGACTACCAGGAAGTACTTCGCATTCTAAGAGATTACCACAAGAAAGAATGCCTAGTTCATTTGCTGCGCGGTTCCCTACTGCCATCGCTCCAGGGCCGCCTCCAGTCATCATCGCTAATGGTGTGCCAAAGGGAAATCCTGGAATAGTTAAAGTCTTTGTAAGAGATAAAATTCCTTTTAAGAAAGCCTGGAGTTTATCACTAGAATCTTCAATCATCAGATGAGATCCATGAAAACCTATAAAGTAGGCTGAACGGAATTCTTCTACATGCTTTAAAGGAACAAACATTCCTGAATCTTTCCCTTGCCGCTTAACATACTGTAGGACACGTTGGGTTGTTTTATCGACCCAGAATATTAGAATGCCATCTAAGTAAAGATCTAATAGTAGAGCGCGGTCTCTAGGTGAAAAGAATTGACCGTGTGCATATGAAGGAATTTGGAAATAGATTCGTTTGAGGTAATCACTCACATGGTAGGAAAGCAACATACTTTTCAAGGTTGATGAAGGAAAGTACCTAGAAAATAGTACGCCTTGGCTTGTGATATGTCCGGTTTCCATCGCCTTAAGGAATGGGAAGCAGGGCTGTGCCTCTCGGTAAGCGGAGATATTACTAGGGTAAGTGTCTTCTTGCTGGTATGTTAACTCAGAATTCCCTGTCAACCAAGAGTCAGGAGATAATAAAGAAATTTCACTGCCTTTAGAGATAAAGGTTGCTGCTTTTTCTTTCTCCCCAGGGGCTGTGTCAAATATTTGGAAAACACGTTCTTCAGATTCCAGGGAAGTTTGCAATAAGTCACGATCGCAGAAGAAAGAATGTTCTTTGTAAGGTTCTATTGTGAAAAATTCTAAGGGAATTCTCTCGACTGGCTCTTCTGAAGTACCATAAAGCTCATAAATATCTCCAGATTCTTGCGTTGTTGGCTCTAAAATATTTGCCGTTGTGTGATGTATTCCCTTAGGTAGTAAAGAGTCTACAACACGGGCAAAGGCTGTCCGTATATGTAGAGGCTCGGTTTTAATTAACAAGATATTTCCTGGAGAAGTAAGTTTTTCTCGTTCTTGTTTATGCTGATATAGGGACAGAAATTTTCTTATGCTAAGATCTTGATGGCTAAGGGATTTACTGATTAGAGGGAGAAACCCATGAATTTTTTCGTCATAGTGAATAGTACCCGGTAATGTAGGCACAGAAACAACAAGGCGATCATCAACAACATCTAGGGAAATCAAATGTTCTAGCTGTTTCCCAAAACATAAAAGGGGCAAGCCATCATTTGTGGTGTATTTGAACATTTTTTCTAGATACTGGGGAGACCGTATTAGACGACGATCATCCGCAGCAAATAGTTTAGCAACATAGTTCCCTGGCTGTAGCAGATTAAGCATTTCTTTTGCTATAGGATCATGACTGACGAATTTTACGAGTAGTCGTGCTCGGTAGTGTTCTTTACTTAAATCGCATGCCAACATTTTTGCATCAATACCCAATTGGGCAAGTGAGCTTTTTAAATTGAGATGGAGACAATGTAGCGGTAAATGAAAGCCTAAAAAGTATTCGGGGATATTGGAAATTTCAACTTCGCCTTCATAAGTATCTGCGGAAATGGGGCGTAGGTGCGAGCACAAATATCCATCTGGGGAAACGGCATCATGATCATTATGAAATAAATTAGACATAGGATCTAAAAGTCTCAGCAAATGCTTTATAGTTTATTCTTTTTTAAATTATTTGAAGAACCATTGAACCATAACAGTATGTTCCACATTGGAGCGTATCGAAGAGGAAACAATCCCTCCATATTTTCCTGGTTAAACCGGATTCCTTAAATTGAGGAATTCTATAAAGGGTTCTCCTCTTCTTCAGACTGTAGTCCGTAGGCTTGTAAGCCTACAAAGTACCGGGATCGCCCTAAGGATGTAAGTCTGATGCTATGCACTAGTCAAGTGCGAGTAGATAAGAGTTAACAGAATTACTGTTCTTGCTCAAGAGTTTTTCCTTAAGGGTACCAAAATCATTAAGGAAATCTGGGCTATTAAACATGATTTTTTTAGAAAAAGTAAAGAGGCTCTTTTTGGATATTTGTATTGTGGTTATCTATAGGAAAGAGTTTTTAGAAAATTGCAAAGGATGGTCTCTTTGCGATTGAGAATTATTTTTCTCTGGATACAATGAGAGGTTTTTAAGAAGGATGGGAAATATGCGAACTGCAAGAAGCGTTGGTACTCACGACGGTTCTTTCCATGCGGATGAGGTCACCGCATGTGCGTTACTTATTATCTTTGATCTCATTGATGAAGAAAAAATTATCCGTACTAGGGATCCAGAGAAACTAGCGACTTGTGAATATGTTTGTGATGTTGGTGGTATTTATTCTCCTAGGGATAAAAGATTCGATCATCACCAAGTTTCTTATTCTGGCCCTTGGAGTAGTGCAGGTATGATACTTGATTACTTAAAGGGGCAAGGGCTTGTTGAATCTGAGGAATATCATTTCTTAAATAATGCTCTAGTTCATGGAGTAGATGAGCAAGACAATGGCCGATTTTTTTCTAAAGAGGGCTTTTGTTCTTTTTCTGATATAATTAAGATATATAATCCCTTAGAAGAAGAATATTCCTCTGATGCGGATTTTGCCTTTGCTTTAAAATTTACTATTGATCTCTTGCAAAGGTTACGCGCGAAGTTTCGCTATGATCGTATCTGTCGTGATATTGTGAGATTAGCGATGGATAAGGATGATTTTTGTTTGTATTTTGACCGTCCTTTAGCTTGGCAGGAGAATTTTTTCTTTTTAGGGGGAGAGAAGCATCCTGCAGCTTTTGTCTGCTTCCCAACTGGAGATCAGTGGATTTTACGTGGAATTCCACCAAATCTTGATCGGCGTATGGAAGTCCGTGTTCCTTTCCCAGAGGAGTGGGCAGGGTTACTTGGTAAGCAGCTTGTTGAAGTATCTGGGATCCCTGGAGCAATATTTTGCCACAAGGGCCGCTTTTTATCTGTATGGGATAGCCAAGAAAGTTGCCAGAGAGCTCTTCGTTTAGTTTTAGAAAATCGAGGACTTGTATGACTGTTTTTGAGAGGATTATTGAAGGATCTTTAGATTGTGATAAAGTTTTTGAAAACGAGAATTTTATCGTGATTAAAGATCGTTTCCCTCAGGCTCCTGTTCATTTACTAATCATTCCCAAAAAACATATTGAAAGGCTGCAAGATTTACGAGAAGGTGATTTTGACTTACTTGCTGAAGCAGGGAAAATTATTCAGGAGCTAGCAGCTACTTTTGGTATCGCTGATGGTTATCGTGTCGTTATAAATAATGGTGTTGATGGAGGACAAAGCGTATTCCATTTACATATTCATCTTTTAGGTGGAAAGGCTTTAGGGCCTATAGCATAGCTATTGCTGTCTTTTCGAGTAGTTTGTGCTATAGCTCTAGTGCATTGCACCAATATCTTTTGATTCACGATATTTCTAACGCTGTTAAAGAAGCTGATAGAGTATTGAATAGCGCCGAGTATAGTTGCGATGAAGCTCGTTTGGCGTTGCGTGCTCTAATCCAATCTAAGGAGTATGCTTTATGGAAGGAATCTTATACTAAAGCTTCAAAGCGTTATCCCCAATTACGCTATAATCGTGATATACTTGAGGATTTCGCACTTCAAGTGTTAGCAGACAGTATATCGCACCCTTCAATAACTGTTCGTGCTGTTAATGTTCTTGCGATGGGATTGGCAGGAGATTTTCGTGTGTCTCCGTTATTAGTGAAAATGTTGTCTGATGACAGTGCTTTGGTGAGGACCCTGGCTCTACAAGTAGTATTACGTTATGGATCAGAAGATCTAAAAGAAGAAGTAGTTCGTATTGCTTGTCAAGATGACTTTATTCACGTTCGTGTTGTGGCTTATCAGATAGCTGCTTTGTTAGGTATAGAAAAACTTTTACCCTATCTTAAGGAGCGTGCTCATAACTCTCTGGTGGACGGAGCTGAGAGAAGAGAGGCATGGAAGGCATCTTGCATGCTGGATCGAGAGTTAATGGATCAGAGCAATATTTATAATGACATTGATCAGGCATTAATTACATGCCAGATGCTTCACCATGAGGTGAATAAACGTAATGAACATATATTTTTGAAATTATTATCCATAGAATCTCCAGAGGTTCAAGAGGCAGCCTTGCTCACTGCTCTTGCTTGTGGTAGGGATATCAGTTGTAAATCTTCTGATATTGCTATGAAGGTCCGTAGCTTGTCTCAGACTTCTCCTTTTCCAAAAGTCCGTTTGCAAGCTGCTGCTTTACTATATTTACAAGGGGACTCCTTAGGAGAGAAAATTTTAGAAGATGGTCTACGTTCGCCTATTACGTCTGTCATGGAAGCAGCTTCAGCAGCTGTTTGTTCTCTTGGAATACAAGGGGTTCACATTGCGGAGAAATATGTGTCATCTGTGGTATCTAAGAAAGCTTCTGCGAACTTGGCTATTTTGTTACTTGTTAGTCGTAGAAGCATTGAAATGGCGGGGGATATAATTGCAAAATTTATTTTAAATCCTGAAATGTGTTGGGCAATTGAACATTTTCTTTGGGAAGAACAGTGGGATCCAAAGTATGAAGTTTTGCCTTTGTACTCTTCCATGGTTAAGAGAGAAATCTCTCGTAAATTGATACGTCTTTTAGCTATTGCTAAATATAGCAAGGTGAAGCAAGTTACTGCTGATTTTCTCTCAGGTCAACAGTCGCGTGCATGGAGTTTTTTTTCCGGAGTATTTTGGGAAGAAGGTGAGGAGGAAGACGTAGTAGTGTCAATTTCTGATCAAGAAAGTTTTGCTGTGAATTTAGAGACTGCTTTGGCAAATTTATGTAAGAAACGGGATCAAGATTCTTTAGAAAAAGCTATTGCACTATATCCGAATAGCCAATGGCACGATAAGTTAGCTATTTTAGAAGCCGTTGCATTTTCCGAAAACATTGAGTCTATTGACTTTTTGTTAAACTGTTGCCAGTATGAGACTCCTTCGTTGCGTAGTGCGGCGGCCGGAGCAATATTTGCAATTTTCAAATAATTATTATTTAATTGTTGCTTTTCTAATATTTCTCGATGTTTTTATTTTTCATATTATATTATAGTTTTCTGTCTGGTTGATTTGATTCCTTTTGTTTTAAAGGTATCTTTCTTCTAGAAAATTATAAACGAGTCTTCTAGGTTTTTAGAGGTCTATTGCAGGATTAATTAGATGAGTAAGTCTATGTGTCGTTCATTGACACCTGTATTTTCTATAGTTTCCCACGGCTTCCATTACTTTGGATGCCATCTCCATTGTATCTAGTCTTTATTTCGTAGTTTTTCCGTGTTATTTTTTCTGTCCTATCTGTTTGCGGATGGGATCTTTAGTGTCTATTTAGGAGGCGCTGAGATGAATATCTCATTATTTTTATTTTTTTTATTTGGAATACAGATAATTTGTTTGTATTTCGGTCGTAGCTCTACCTCGTCTATCAAAGATTATGAAGAGTATTTTCTAGCTGGGAGAAGTTTAAAGACCTTTGCTTTAACAATGACATTTATTGCGACCCAAATCGGAGGAGGCGTTCTTTTAGGAGCTGCTGAAGAGGCATACCACTACGGTTATAGAGTCTTACTTTATCCTATAGGAGTTGCTCTGGGTTTAATATTTTTGGGAATTGGTCCGGGAAGAAAATTGGCCTCAGGGAAATATGCAACTGTTGTTGCTATTTTCGAAGAGGTTTACGGTTCTAGGATACTTAGAAGGATAGCCTTTCTTTTATCTGTCTCATCTTTGCTATTTATTCTCGTAGCGCAAGTTGTTGCTTTAGGAAAATTGTTGGGCATATTTCCTTATGGAAAATATTTGGTAATTACTCTTTGGATAATGTTAGCTTGTTATACCTCCTCTGGAGGATTTGTTGCTGTTGTGAAAACAGATAGTGTTCAGGCTATATTTCTACTTTTGTCGGTTATTTTTTGCGGGGTTTTTGTTTGGTGTTTTTCACCAAAAATTGCTTGTCAGAGTTTCTATGCTTTTCATTCTTTATCGGCAAATAAACTATCTGGATGGATACTCATGCCCATGCTTTTTATGCTGGTAGAGCAAGATATGGTGCAGCGTTGTGTTGCAGCGTCTTCAAAGAAATGCTTAACGAAAGCGTGCATTTTTGCAGGGATTTGTATTTTATTGTTCAATTTGGTCCCCTTAGGTCTTGGTATAGTAGGAGCGAAATTAGGATCTAATCAAGGTTGTGTACTCATTGATACTGTGCGATGTGTATGCGGGCCAGCGTTAGCTTCTTTAATGGCAGCAGCTATTGGAGTTGCTATTTTGTCTACAGCAGATTCTTTATTGAGTGCAGTGGCTCAATTAGTTAGTGAGGAAATCCCTAAGATTTCTGGAGATCACTATCCTCGTCTTATTTTAGTGATCGCAGTTTTTGCTCCAATATTTGCTTTGTTATTTACGAATATCGTGGATCTTTTGATTTTGAGTTATGGATTGTCTGTATGTTGTTTGTCTGTGCCTGTCATTGTCGTTTTGATGAGTAATTATCGTCCTAGAACCATATCGGCGTGGGCAGCAATTTTGTTCGGAGGAGGAGCCTATCTGTCAGGAATAGTGTTTTCTATAGGAATCCTGAATAGCAGTATAGCTTGGCTAATATCTCTATTAGCATTTTTGTTTGTAGAAATTAGTACGGTTATGTTTGCCAAATTACGCAATAGTCAGCGTATTCTACCCTAGTGACATAATTAGATGAGGTCCGTTTCCCCATATACGCAAAACGGACCTTGTCAGAATTTATTTAGTATTGGCGTAAGGAAGTTTTTTTAAATTGGAAAGCACGTCTACAAGGGAAGCAAGAAAAGCTTGAACTAGTGGGTCATCAGAGTTACTAGGAATTTCTCTAATAAGTTTCTTACAATAGTATATGAGCCAGTGTAAAGCACATAATAAACATTGTAGAAGGTACAATTTGTACGTTTTTTTAACCATAGACCTCCATGAAGTAAGCATATACTTATCTTCACTATTATTTGATAATCAAATAGTTAAAACTGATAATAGTCTGCAATAGAAATTTAATAAAACTGTTCATGCTTCAATGAATCAGACTTCTAATTTTTCTGATTTGTTAAGAGATCGAGCAAAAATCAGAATATCCGAAAGTTCTTCTAAGTTGATATGCTGTTCTCTATCGCATAAAGCATGTTGCGGATTGTTATGGACTTCAATGATAATGCCATCTGCTCCTAGAGCCAGAGCAGCCTTAGCTAATGGGGGGACTAGGGAACTAGTGCCTGCAGCGTGTGAAGGGTCAACAATGATGGGTAGGCACGAAATTTGTTTCAGTAAAGCGACAGAATTAAGATCTAAAGTATAGCGTGTAGATCTCTCGAATGTACGGATCCCTCGCTCACAAAGAATAACACCAGGACAAGAGTTTGATTTTAAAATATACTCTGCTGCCGATAGCCATTCTTCTAAAGTTGCTGCAGGATTACGCTTTAAAATAATAGGACGGTGGGAGAGTCCCACTTCCTGTAACAATGTGAAATTTTGCATATTTCTGGCGCCAATTCTAAGGATATCGACATGTTCTGCTGTAATTTCGACATCTCGTACGTCCAAAACTTCTGTTTCTGTAAGTAGGCCGTGAACTTTCTTAGCTTCACTATGCCAAGACACGCACTCTCTTTGCCAACCTTGAAATGCATAAGGACTTGTTCTAGGCTTACGTATAGAACCTCGCAGTATGCTAGCACCAGCTTTTTTAACAGCCATTCCCATAGCTACAGTATGTTCGTAACTTTCCAAGGTACAGGGACCTGCTATCAGTAGAGGATAATCCCACAGCGGTGATGTGTTTTTAAGTTGATTAGCAGATCGTAATGTATGCAGAAGGGGAATAGTAGTCTTGAAAATAATAAACCTCTCTTATTTTGGAAGCATCTCAGAGAATAGAACAACACTTTTATTATCTCTGGAAAGATAGATTAGAAGAGAGGGTTAGAAAATCTCCATAGAAAAAAACAAAGGGATCGTGTTTAGAAGATCCATCTAACTTTAACCGATGTTTAAGGATGGGGATTATTTTTAGGAAGTAGAGCCCCGTAGTGATTATTTCCTCGTAGTACAAAAATCTCTGCTTGGTTTTCAGGACAGTAGTCTCCTCCGATAAAGCCATGCATTTGGGCAGAACGACTTAGTTGGTCTAATGTTTGTCTTAGAGAACTATCGGCTAAGTATTGGCACATAGCTAGGGGCTGCAGAACATTGCTAAGAGCAGGTATTTGTTCGTCCTCTGCTTGTTCATTTACAGCATTGAACATTCTCATAAGTTGGCGCAGGTCCACATGTTCCATTTGGTGCATGAATGTTGTTCTCAAAGCAAGATGTGGAGATGTTTTTTTAAACATTGAAAAGAAGAAGCGGTTCCTGAGGTTGTTCATCATTGTAATTTTGGTAATATTACTTAAGAGAACATCAGAGATTTCTTGAAAGCGGTGAGTGATAGCTCTATTCGTCAATTCTTCAGCACGAGATAAGAACTGTGCTAATGCAGAGGATAAATCTAGGGGTAGAGATGTCAAACTATCCGAATTATTTACTAGAAAACTATATAATAACACATAAGGCGGAATAAGCTTTCCAAGCGTTCTCTCATCATGTCTGGGTACAGAGTCATCGTGAATGGGGCATTCTAAGCGACTCAGGAAGAGCCTCCAATTTTCAGGCATTGCGGCGCGTGTGCGTTCTAATAGTTCTGAAGAATCTTCTGTCTCTATGCTTGCTAAGAGATTCAATAAAAGTTTAGCTGAATCTTTATACCAAGTCAGCTGGCTCAAATTTTGTATTAAGGAGCTCACAAAACTCTGGGTTTCTTCTACAATAAATTGTGAAGAGCCAGTAAGAATATCTCTAGAAAGCAGAGTAGATAGAGTAGAGAAGGCTAATTTTTCAGTAAGCTTGCGATATTTCCTAGATCTTAAAGTTAGGTCTAGGTGTGTTTGGAATATATTATTGAATTTGTTAGCTAATCTTGAGGTGCTACGGTCTTTAAGTAGGCTAGGATACTGTAGGATTACAAAGAACACGCAAATAGAGTCGTTCCATATCTTGTCCTCTTCCGTAGTTTCACCTATACGTAATGATTTCATGAAAGGAAGGGAATAGGTCTTCATATAAGCAGCAGACCAAGAGCTATTGTTAGAGATAGCTTCCTCAAATTGTCTTAGCCAAGTGGATAAATTTTGGTAATTTACAGTTCTAGGAGAGGTGCTAGCAATCTTAGCTAGCTCAGAAAATACATAATTTAACTGAGGAATATCAGAACCTTGGGAAATACCGTCACATAATAACAGAATGGATTCTAAAGTTTCCAAGTGCTGTTTTTGTTTCCATGCTGTTGATAGTAAAGATTTTAGACGCGCGCCTTGATTGTCGTTGAGCTCTAAAGTTTCTTTTAAGCTTTCCTTACTGCTTATAGTGTCTGAGAGAAGTTTTAACCCCGAATTAAAGAAATCTTCACATTCAGGGGAACGCGCAGCAGAGGGAGTAGACATTAAAAATAAGAATAGTTCACATTGCTCAGGTATAGGGGTGGTAAGAAGTGATCGCAGATTTGTAGAAAATCTGTAAAATGCAGAAAGAAGAATAGGAGACATACTGCTTAAGACAGAGGATGATCTATGCTGGACCATATTTTCTTCTGTTATAACTTGTTGAGTATAGCTCAATAGGGCGTGTAAAATTTCTTGCTCTGTCTCTTTGCGTTCTTTGGCGGATCCGCTCAGCTTTTCAACTTCCTCGCTGTTCTTGAGAAGAGTTGGAAGTAGTTCTAGTAAAAGCATAGCCTGTTTTTTAGACGAAGTTAGAGGACATTCTCTTGGGGAAAGGAGACCAGAAAGCATCGGAGAGGAAGGCTGATTTGCTATTAAAGAGCTGATAATTTTTGCTGCAATCTCGGGGCTATCTGACATCTGAGATGTAATAAGAGCATGGATGTTTTCAGCACTTCCTAATTGAGATAGGCGATTGGCATCTGTTTGAAAAAATGATAGTTCTTTAAGGAAAGTTACTAGGGAAAAATTATCCATGAGGGATAGAATTTTTCGATCATAAAGTTCTTTAAAAGAAGGATATTTAGCACAATCTTTAAGTATGGTTGCTGTCGTCTCTGCAAGTAATTTGTTTTCCTGATTAGAATTTGAAAACTCTAGGGCTAATACTTTCTCTGCTTCTTTGTCGAAAGATAAAGGATCTTTAGAGTTAAACAGAGCTGACAACCATCCGATGACAAATGAGCGGAAAAAGCAGTTCCCATCACCAGGAACATTGACGTAACAGTATTTAGCGTCCAGATATGTTAATTGGTCTAATTGCAGTTTGGCAACTTCAGAATCTTCAGAGTTTTCTGAGATTTTTTTCTCCAATAAGGTAATCTTATTGCTAAACACTGAAGACACTCGTGTAGGATATGAAGCAACAAATGACGGGTTTAGTGTTTCTAAGCTTCGTATCACACGTTGTGCAGACAAGGGGAGTAATCCGTTTTCCTCCTGTACTAGCATGGCTTCCAAGGATCCTCGTTTTCTGTCTCTAGGTAGGGAGTGTGCGGAAGATGCAATCTCTTCTACGCTAGGTAGGTTATCGCTTAAAGGATGGCGGACTACTTCTTGTGGTTGTAAATGCTGTATAACAGGTTCACTTTTCTTTGGTTCTTTCGGACGTACTACAGGTTCTTCAGATTGAGTGATTTCTGTTTCTATTGTTTCCTTGATTTCCTCTTTTTGGTTATGAGAGGGCGGGTAAATTGTTTCTCCAATTATAGGGACGTCGTATATTTGGGGTTCGCTTCTTTTTTCAGGAACAGGAAGAATAGGAAGAGTTGTTTTTGTCAGATGGTGTTGGCATCTATGAATTATTAGAAGAATCCCCAGAGTTACAATGTGTAAAAGTACGTAGGCCACAACCCTAAGAATTCTGACGCATAACGGATCGTTAGGATTTGTTTGTAGGTGATAAAAATTATTGTCTCCAGGAGGAGGGCAGGATGGGGATAAGGGTAGTGCCATAAAAATAAAAAAACTTATTTTGTTTTTTTTGATTAAACTAAATCATCTATCAAGATTTGATGATGTATTTGTTGTTTTCTCTTATAAGTTTATCATGATTATTCATTTGTAGTATATGTTTATGAAATTAAAATATTATTGTTTGCTAATTGTTTGTTTGTCATCTTCTTTGTTTTTAGTAAGTTGTGGACAAAACCTTAAACGAGAAGAGGTGTTTATTGTTGGGACTAATGCTGCCTATCCTCCTTTTGAATACATAGATAAGGAGGGAAAGATTGTTGGCTTTGATATCGATGTAGCAGAAGCTGTAAGCTCTAAATTGAATAAGCGTTTGGAAATCAGAGATTTTTCTTTTGACGCCCTGCTTTTAAACCTTAAAAGGAACCGTGTGGATGCTGTTATTTCTGGTATGTCAATCACGCCTTCTCGTAAAAAGGAGATTGTTATGATTCCATATTATGGCGAAGGTGTGTACTCTCTCACAGCCATAAGTCGTAATAACATTACCGAACAGTGTGTTGTTCCTTTGTCACAATATTCTTCGGTTGCTGTGCAGACAGGCACTTATCAGGAAGATTACTTACGTTCTTTGCCTAATGTTGCTATACGTTCTTTTGATAGTGCTCTTGAAGTGATTATGGAAGTATTAGGAAAAAAATCTCCTTTGGCTGTATTCGAACCTTCTGTGGCTCGTGTAGTTTTGAAGGATTTTCCCGAATTACATTGCACACAGATTTGTCTTCCAGAATCTTGGTGGGTTTTAGGCTACGGCATTGGTATATCCAAGGATAATGAGAGTTTAGTTCAAGAAGTCTCTCAAGCTATTTCTGAATTAAAAACAGAAGGCGTTTTACACAAATTAGAGGAGAAGTGGGGATTGAGCAAGTAGTGAATGATCCTAAGTAATTACCTTTAGGAGAGTTTGAGCAGCTCTATCTTTACTTTCTTCTGTGTTTATTTTTATTTGTTTAAGGTATGATTCCACATTTGTGGGTATACATTTACTTGGAATTGAGTCGTGTTTGGAGCTTTTCCCTGCTATCCCGGATTTCAGGATAGAATTCAGTATATAGGAACACATTTTTATTGTTCTATGTGTGATAGTGTGGTGAGTCCACATGAAGTGGCCATTACGCTTGTAAATGATCTTGGTAAGCGAGAGGGGATCTTACATGTATTGCGCTGTAAAGAACACCCTGTGCAAGGATGTGAAGATTTTGGAGCTATTACGACTTTATGGGCTTTGCATCCTAAAAATGATGAGGCTACTCGTATTCACGAGAGTATGGGTGCTCTGGCATCCCGCGTACATAATTTGGATGTTTGTGCTTTGCTATCCTTTGTCAGTTCGATAATTTTTCTCTTTGCTGGGATAATATTCAGTATCATAGTCGCCGCTCCTGCTGCTACAGCATTCTGTCAATGGCTTCTTCCTCTGGTCATATTTGGTGTTAGTTTAGCTTTATGTGTTTTGGGGTCTGCATTTGCTCATTTTTCTAAGTGTCGTGTACGTGAATGGTTGAGTTTATCTAAGAATTATTTAAGGCATTGTGATTTGGTTCAAATACAAGAAGATACGGAAAAATTTACCATGTTGACTATGTTTCCTCCCACGTGTCGTCGTCATGATCCTTTATCATCAGCTTTACCGATCCCGAATTCCCTTAGCGCTTTCGATCAGCTGTAATCTTAAATATTTGTGCACAATAGGAACCACTTGCTTTGGTTATTAGAGTATGTCAGAATTTCGAGGATAGTTTTTAACTGGGGTAATTTATTATGCAGGATACTGTAGGAAAACTGAAGTTTTTAGGAACAGGAGATCCTGAAGGTATCCCTGTTGCTTTCTGTTCGTGTTCTGTTTGTCTTTCTGATAGGAATAGCAGGTTACGTGCTTCTGTGTTAATTTCTTGGCAAGGTAATAATTATGTCGTTGATGCCGGCCCTGATTTTCGTGAGCAGATGTTGAGGTATCGTATAAACAACATTGCTGGAGTATTCCTTACCCACCCTCATTACGATCATATTGGAGGGCTTGATGATCTTAGAGCCTGGTATGTTGTGCACCAACAACCAGTTTCTATAGTTTTATCTGCGTCTACGTACACTTATTTGAGTAGGTATCGTGAGCACCTTGTACGTGCTCCTGGGAAGGACGATGCCTTGCCTTCTGCTTTGAACTTCACTATCTTAAATGAGGATTATGGCAGTTCAGAGTTCTATGGGTTACCCTATAGTTATGTTTCCTATTACCAAAAATCATGTCATGTGACGGGTTATCGTTTCGGTAATCTTGCGTATATTACTGATTTAAGCCGATATGATAGGGAGATTTTTTCTCATCTTTCTGGAGTTGATACCTTGATTATGTCAGCATCTCCTTCGGAAATCCCTAAAGCTTTTCTTGGAAGAACGCGTTCTCATCTTACCATACGGGATGCGGAGAATTTTGCTGATTATTTGGGCGTAAATAAGTTGATTTTTACGCATATTAGTCATCATTTGCAAAAAGAGTTGGATAGTGCTACGGGAAAACTTTGTGCTTATGATGGTATGGAATTATCTTGGATGAGCGTATGAAGAAAAAGAAAGCTTCTGAAGAAAAAAACCGAGAGAGTTCTTTAGGATGGCGCTTCTCACTTCCGCGTGAGGAGCAAGACCCATCTCAAGCTCTTGCAGTCTCTTGTTATCCTAGCAAAGAAGATCAGGAAAATATGCAAGAGCATATGGATGAGCTCATATCTTTAGCAAAATCTTGCGATATTGCTGTCATTGAGACACGCTCTTGGGTTTTGCGTATGCCATCATCTTCTTCATATTTGAATGAAGGAAAACTCATAGAAATTGAAGAAATTTTACAAAAGTTTCCAACGATTGGTACTTTGATTATTGATGAAGAAATTTCTGCATCACAGCAAAGAAATTTAGAGAAGCGTCTTGGTCTTGTTGTGTTAGATCGCACAGAAATTATCTTAGAAATTTTTGCTAGCCGTGCATTTACTGCAGAAGCAGGCCTACAGGTTGAATTAGCGCGTGCACGCTATCTTCTTCCGCGTTTAAAAAGGATGTGGGGGCATCTATCTCGCCAAAAATCAGGGGGAGGAAGTGGAGGATTTGTCAAAGGCGAGGGAGAGAAGCAAATTGAATTGGATCGTAGGATGGTCCGTGACAGGATTCATAAGTTAACTGCGGATCTTAAGTCTGTTGAAAAACAAAGAAAAGAACGACGTAAAGCTAAGGAACGTAGAGGTATCCTGACCTTTGCTCTCATCGGTTATACCAACTCAGGGAAGAGTACTCTGTTGAATCTCTTGACTTCTACAGAAACCTATGCTGAGGATAAGCTTTTTGCTACTTTGGATCCTAAGACACGTAGATGCATCCTTCCTAGTGGGCAACGTGTGTTAGTGACAGATACAGTAGGATTTATACGTAAGCTGCCTCACACACTTGTTGCAGCGTTTAAAAGCACTTTGGAAGCAGCTGTTTATGAGGATGTTTTGTTGCACGTTGTGGATGCTTCTCATCCTCTAGCTTGGGAACATGTGGAAACAACAAGAAACTTATTGCAAGATCTTGGTGTGGAAGATCCTAAGATCATTACTGTACTGAATAAAATTGATGCCTTACCAGATGGGAAAATCCCTGTTAAACTTCGTTTGCTGTGTCCATATCCCGTGCTTGTTTCAGCGAAAACCGGTGAAGGTATCTCTAATTTGCTCAGGGCAATGACAGACGTTATTCAAAAAGGATGTCCGGAGGTCTGCCTAGCTTTTCCCTATAGAGAGTATGGCTTGTTTGCCGAGCTTTGCAACTCAGGTCTTGTTATTTCACATCAATGTCAAGATGATATTTTACTTGTTAATGCTTATCTACCAAAAGAGTTGTATAAGAGGTATAAACCTTTTATTTCATCTTATCTTTCTTCGTCAGATGTTTTTGAAGAAGAGAAACCTATTTGGGAATAGTCTGTATTTTTAACGTTTTCCTATCAAAACAACATCTTTAATTGGTGCTGAAAGATCCGATGGCTTAAAATGCTCGAGTGAGTGTGCGGTGAGCATTTAAGATTTAAGAGATTATGATCATTACAGAAGAGAAGAAAACATTTAAACTTGTTTGTTTGGGATGTAGGGTCAATCAGTATGAAATCCAGGGATATCGTGATCAGCTTACATTCTTAGGTTATCAAGAAGTAACGGATCCTGATACTCCCAGTGATCTATGTATTGTTAACACCTGCGCTGTTACCGGATCTGCGGAAAGTTCAGGGCGTAGTGCAATTCGTCAGTTATGTAGGAAAAATCCCGATGCTTTTCTCGTTGTTACAGGTTGTTTAGGAGAATCAGACAAAGAATTTTTTTCTACACTAGATCGGAAATGTCTTTTGGTCCCCAATAAGGAGAAACACCAATTAATTGAGAAAATTTTTCCTGATCTCCAAAATCTTCCGGAATTTCGTATCAGAAGTTTTGAAGGCAAGTCTCGGGCCTTTATCAAAGTCCAAGATGGTTGTAATTCCTTTTGTTCCTATTGTATTATTCCCTATCTGCGGGGTAGGTCACGGTCTCGTTCCACAAAAGAGATTTTAAACGAGATTTCCGGCATTATTGCACAGGGATATAGAGAGGTCGTAATTGCTGGGATCAATGTCGGGGACTATAATGATGGAGAGCATTCTTTAGCACAGCTGATCAAAAAAATCGATGTATTAGAAGGGATTGATAGGATTCGTATTTCTTCTATAGATCCTGAAGATGTTCAGGACGATCTCAGAGATGTGTTGTTATTTGGTAAACATACATGCCACTCTTCTCATCTCGTTTTACAGTCGGGATCGAATGCAATTTTAAAACGTATGAATCGCAAATATACCAGACAGGATTTTTTAGATTGCGTGGATTCTTTACGTGCTCACGATCCCAATTACTCATTTACTACAGATGTTATTATTGGATTCCCAGGTGAAACTGACCAAGATTTTGAAGATACACTCAAGATCATTCAAGATGTTGGTTTTATAAAAGTACATATTTTCCCCTATAGTCCTCGAGCTCGTACGAAAGCAGCAACCTTCTCAGGGCATATTCCTCATAATATCATCAATGAGAGAAAAAAATATCTTGCTGAAGTCGCCAGGTCCGTTGCTATTCGGGAGATGGAAAAACGTTTGGGGACACGAACATCTGTTCTTGTTGAGCAAGTTGTCGATGGAGTAGCTGTAGGCCATTCTCCTTATTTTGAAAAAATACATTTCCAATCGCTAGGAAACGTACAAGTTAATGACATTATCAATGTGAAGATCACGTCATTTTTAAAAGATGATTTGTGGGGAGAACAGGAACAGTGATTACCTTATCGCAAAGATTTCAACCTTACGTGTTATCTCCAGGGGCTTTGATCCCCATACCGGGATCCCTACTGTATGCCCAGATTTTTCCGACTCTTTATCGCGTATTTTCTTCATCAAGAGAATTATTGTACGAAGAAGGTTTTTCTGCCCAAGGTCCTTTAAAACGTTTCGCTGTTTTTCAAGATTTACATCGTGGCGGGCTAATTGTTACTTCTGAAAAATATACATATTATATTCTTCCTACTGGAGAAAAAGTAGTTACTAGAAAAGGATACTTGCCGGTATCCACTACGGGGCCGTTTTTATCGCTAGGTGTGCATAAGCACATGGATTTGCAGAAGATTCGTCATCGTAGGGATCTTAAAGAGATTCTTCCTCTATGGTTTCGAATGGCCCATCTAATGGCTACTCACGCACGTGAAGAGCATTTAGATAGCGTGGGTACGGGAGAGTTGTTAGTCGTAGCTCATGAAAAAATCAAAGAGAAAAAAAAACAGAGCTATGTGACGATCTGCTCGCTTTCTATTTGTCAGCGTTTTCATATACTTTCCTACCACGTTGGTATGACTCAGAATACCAGGGAATTATAGATGGCTTGCCAGAAGATTCTTCTATAGCCTTTCCCTTACTTCAGTATAGTCTTCCGGTAATTCACGACATCTTTGTTAACCAAGGGGAGGAGTGTGTGGAAATTCTTCCGTCTTTACCTCCAGAGTTTCCGTGTGGACGTTTTGTTAACTTCAATCTACCTGGTATTGGCAAGCTTTCTATCGAATGGACTAAGAAAATGATTCGTAGAATGTCTTTGTATGCTGAGACAACCCGAACTATACGATTTTCTTTTGCTTCGTCTTTGCTGCAGAGTCGTTTACGTGTTTGGGAACATAAATCTTTATGCGATTCACGCATAATCCCTTTAGGAGAAACTATAGAGATAAAAGTGGGAACTACGTATTTATGGGATTGTTTCTATAAATAGCTTTGTTCCTTGTAGATGGTAGAAAGATTTTTAGATGCTAAGGACTTAGAGTTATTAGTTGCTGGTAAACTTGCAGATCCTCACCGTGTCCTGGGTATTATCTCTGAGGATCATCAAGATCATATTGTTTTGTTTCGTCCTGGTGCAGATGTCATTGCACTAGAGGTGCTAGGGGATACGCTATACGCTAAGAAACACCATTCGGGTATATTTTCTTGTTCTGTTTCTAAAAAGATTCTTCCACATGAATACCGCATTTATCATCAAAATGGTTTACTGACTCACGATCCCTATGCTTTTCCTGTAGTGTGGGGAGAATACGATAGCCATTTATTCCATCAAGGCACCCATTATCAAATTTATAATCGGATGGGAGCAATTCCTTGCACAGTGGGTGGAATTGCTGGGGTTTTATTTTCTGTATGGGCTCCGAATGCTATTCGAGTATCAGTAGTTGGCGATTTTAACTTTTGGAACGGTCTTGTTAATCCCCTAAGAAAAGTTTCTGTATGTGGAGTGTGGGAATTGTTTGTTCCTGGAATTGCTCCTGGAGAAAAGTATAAGTGGGAAATTTTAACAAAAGAAGGAGCGGTTATAGTTAAAACTGATCCTTATGGAAAGAGTTTTGAATTTCCTTCACAAGGCGCGGCTATAGTAGTTGATCCTGATAGATTTTCTTGGACGGATACTGATTGGTTACAGAAGCGTCAAAAAATGCTTAAATCTCCTTTGTCTATCTATGAAGTGCACATAGGATCGTGGATATGGGAAAATAATCGCCCATTAAATTACCGTGATTTAGCTACAAAATTAGCTGAGTATTGTCATAAAATGCACTACACGCATGTCGAGTTGTTGCCTATCACTGAGCATCCTCTTAACGAATCGTGGGGATACCAGACTACAGGATATTATGCTCCTACATGTCGGTATGGATCTGTCGAGGATTTTCAATTTTTAGTGAATTATCTTCATAATCATGATATTGGAGTAATCCTGGATTGGGTCCCAGGACATTTTCCTACAGATCATTTTGCTTTGGCAGCATTTGACGGGTCGCCTATTTATGAGAATGCCAATGATTTGCATCCACATTGGTATACGCATATATTCAATTATCGTTGTAATGAAGTTGCTAACTTTTTAATAGGCAGTGCCTTATTTTGGATCGATAAAATGCACATAGACGGTTTGCGTTTTGATGCTGTAGCTTCTATGCTATATCTAGACTATGGGCGTAGCGATGGTATGTGGACTCCAAATATTTATGGTGGGAACGAGAATCTCGATGCTATCGAATTTATTCGCCATTGTAATTCAGTGATTCATAGGGAGTTCCCAGGAGTCTTGACATTTGCTGAAGAATCTACTGCGTTTCCTAAAGTGACCTATTCTGTATCTGAAGGGGGACTAGGATTTGATTATAAATGGAATTTGGGATGGATGCATGATATTTTAAGATATCTGCGCAGAGATCCCATATTTCGTTGTCATCATCAGCAAGATCTCACCTTTAGCCTTTGGTATGCTTTTAACGAAAGATCGGTCCTTCCTCTTTCTCATGACGAAGTCGTTCACGGTAAAGGATGCTTGCTAGATAAGATGCACGGAAGCATGTCAGAAAAGTTTGCCTATTTACGTCTGCTTTTTAGTTATCAGCTGTGTCAACCGGGGAAAAAACTTCTTTTTATGGGAGGAGAAATTGCACAGCCTCGGGAATGGTCGACAGAACGTCCGTTAGAATGGGCAGTCTTAAATGACGCTAATCATAAAAACTTACAAACATGTGTATCTGAGATTAACCAGTGTTATCAAAGATTTCCACAACTTTGGAATGACGACCCAGAATCTTTCCTATGGGTAGATTTCTCAGATTCTGATAACAGCGTTATTGCTTACTATAGGTTAGATAAAAATAATCCTGAGTCTGCCTTACTTTGTATCCATCATTTCAGTTCAATGTATTTTCCTTCCTACTCTCTTCGTTGTCAAAATGTTGTCGACTGCTCGTTGATCTTTAATAGTGACGCCAAAGAATTTGGAGGCTCGGGACAAGGATTTCGTAAGCCACATATTAACAATGAGTTGGGCGTTCTGGATATTGAATTACCACCGATCTCTACTTTAATCTATTCCGTGAAATTAGATTTCTCCTTAAGCATATGATATTGATACTAACCAACTTATGTGTGTTGTACACAACATATTGCGCATAGATATTATTAATTTTAATTAGTTTGTTTTTATTTTATTTTTTAAATTACAAAATCTTTTTTAATAAAAAACGAATAGTATTTTTGTTATTATTATATAAGTAGAGAATTTTGTTTTTTAATCTTAGTATATGTCTATTCCTATAGTCGGTAACAATAGTATTTCTTCTCCTACTGTGATGAATATTCCTGTGACATCATCAGTCAGTAGTTCTTCAGGCGTCTCGAATATTCAGATTATTTCTTATCCCCGCCCAGAAGAGCTTGCAAATGAGAAGAGAATGTTTTCACATTCTGTAGGTTTATTAGCTGGGATTATTGTATTTTCTGTAGCTATTGCTGTTGTAGTGGTAGCCTTGACTGTTATTGCTCCGGGCATTCCTCAGGCAATTGTTCTCTCGATAGCGTTATCTGGAGTTTCCCTAGGGGGATTCTCAGTAATGAAAAATATCGTGAATAAAGTACGCGATATGATTGCTCCTCAAATGGCTAACCGTGCAAGGTTGAGTAGTGCGATTGCTGTAGGTACGGGATTTATGACGTTTGGTCTTGCCATGAAGACAGGAGCTGGATTTATAGATTCTGGATACTCTGGAATAGTTGGTAATTTAGGTTCTAGTGCCTACAGTAAAGGAGCTTTATCAACATTTGCCAGTCTTACGCAATACATCTATGTTAAATTCGCGCAATCTCCGAAGGCTGCTTCTGGAGTACGTCTTACTAGAGAAGAAACTCTAATAGAAGCGAAAAAATTAAATAAGATTAGCATGGCGCTTGTTGGTGTTGGGATAGGTTTTACTGTTCTAGGGGTAGCTTTGGGTGCTGCAGGAGCATTAGCGGCTACAGGTGTAGCCTCAGCTGCTCTTATTGCTTTTTGTCCTCCTTTAGTCTCTATTGGAGTAACCATGGCTTTACAAACTCTCTTGAATAGTAGTATCAGCAAATGGCGAGCATTTTTGTCTGATGCTGCTGGGCAGGAATTATTTGTAAATACAGGTTTATCAAATGTTCGTAATAATGAACTTGCACGATCTTCTTCAGAAATATCGGGATCTTCATTCTCAGGTTTTGAACAAATGGGAAGGAAGGAAATAAAACTGAGTGAAGAGGGGGGGTCGGAGGTTCGTGGAAGTACAAGCTCTTCAGCTTATAAAGCAAGTAGTGAGTACAACAGTAGTGATAGTGAGGACTCTATTAGTGTGGTTAGTGGTCCTCTTTCTGATAAAGGAAATTTCTCGTCCATATCACTATCTTCTTCGTCTTCAGGGTCCGAGAAGAATGCGAGTACAACCTCAGAAGAAAATATTGCTCAGACCTCTTCACAAAGAACTGTTTCTAATAGTTCTTCGAATATTTCCAGTACTTTGAGTATCCCGATATCTTCATCAGACAATGAAGATAATTCCACATCTACCGATATGGTAAGTTCTGGAGAATCTGCGAGATCTTCAGATTATCGTGCAGATGCCGAAACTATGTCTGTTGATACATCGAGTGTTTCTAAAAGCTCGAGTATGCGTTCTAACTTGTCATCTCTTCATGTTAATAATGATGACTCTGGAGCTTATGAATTATCTTCATCTGAGTTAACATTGGGAGACGATGACGTGTTCGTAGATTCTTCCGAGAGTTCTACTACACGTTCACCATCTTATGTTGATGTAAGCTCTATTAATACAAATCTGACAACAGAAGAAATTAACTCAAGGATCTCTTTCACAAGAAAGCAGAAAATCATTTTAGCAGTTTCCACCTTATTGCTAATTGCCGGAGTAACAGCAGTATTGGTATCTGGGTTTGTTGGCCTATCTGCTTTGCAAATTCTCTTACTGTCTACAATTGGCTCATCCGTGGCTTCTACAGTGTTTTCTATGGTGTCTTCTGGATTTATCGACGCTGCTATGCAGTTAAGAGCTAGACTACGTATTAGCAGGTTACGCTGGGCTGAAGCTAAAAGAAAAGCACAATTTTTTAATGATGTGAAAAGCATTGCTGGCAAAGAAGTTGCGCAAGAAGTTTTGGAAGAGGCCTGGTTAGAGTCTTCCAAGATGCATATAAATGAGGTAGAAATTGCGATCCGGGAAGAGGTGCTATATCTTGAAAAAGGAAGAGAAGTTAACGGTGTCGTAGCTGCAGGAATTTTTGTAGCTGCAGGTTTGGGAATTATGTTGCTTTCTCTTATTCCTGCTTTAGCACCTATAGCAGGTGGGATTATAGGTCTAGGAGGTATTGCTCTTTCAGTTGGTGGTGGGATGTATTTACAAAAACTCATCGACTGGTTGTATGACCGGCTTGTTGAACTGCGCAATAAATTACGAGCTAGACGGGCTCTGCTTTCTGAAGTCAGTAGTCGTTCGGGCATCAATATGGGCGATATTATTGTAGACAGCAATAGTATTGCGAACTCTTCCATGGAAGCTGCGGGAATTGATCAAGGACCATTCATTGGTACTGACATTGCAGAGGCATTTAATTAGCAATAATTTTCCTTTTGGCAAATCTAAATTACAGCGTTGTTTATTATACGCGACTATTTATTAGTTATTTCATAAATTTAATAATCTATCCAATAGATATTATTTCCTATTAATTCTCTATTATTTGCTAATATTATAAATATAAATAATTTGTTTTTTTAAAAAGATTTATTAGGGCTGATAGGAGTGGATTATGACATCAGGAGTCGGTGGTATAGGTGGATCTGGAGGTCCTCAAAAGCTTCCCCCTTACGGAGATGGAAGCAATAATGATAAAAAAGATAATGATGGTGTTTCTTCTGTAGGTGGTCATAGATTTTCTTTACCTGATCATGGCAATGATACAGAAACAGGTCCGTCTATTAGAGAAAGAACTGACAGGTTATTAGGTGAAAATTTTCAGGTACGTACTCCTGAAGAGGTTGAAGCAAACAGGTTAAATTCTTCTAGCCAGAGTAGTGGTCGCAATTTGCTTAGTAGAATGTGGAGTTCTGTAAAACAGTTATTTTCTAGATCACAGACACAAGGTCCTGAAATTTCTTCACCTAAGCCTCCAGCATGGCAAGCAGGAGGGCGTCGTCTTCCAGAATCTTCTGCTATGCGTGCATATTTCTTAGGTAGAGGCATGGAAAGTTGCGAAGTTGGGGAACACGATGAGGAAGAGGTTCAAGCCCTTCTTAACCGACAAGAAAGTGTGACTACGCATTCTTCAGAGGAAAGTAGTTCTGTTAAAGGTGCTCATGGCTTATCTCATGGCATTTCTAGCAGAGCTAAAGCAGCTAGAAACGCTTTTTTAAGTAAGGTTCGCGCGGACTGGTCTAAATTAAAAGGAAAAAAACAAAGCTCTAGCGAAGGGGTTTCCGCAACTGAAGAATCTTTAAAGTACATGATAGGCTACTATACTACATTAATCGAAATGGCGGATAATCCTGAAGATCGTTCTAGTTACGAGGCATCTAGGAAGAGTTGTCAAGATAAACTAGAGAAGTTACAAAGCGTATCCGTAGGCAAGAGTCTTTCTAGATTATTCGGAAAAATTCGTGGTCAAGGAAGTACGACACCAACTAAAGCAGATGGATCTTTAGATGTCGAGAATTTAGGCTCTATAGAATTAACCACAATAATCACTGATAGTCAAGAGGCTGAAGATCTTATATCCAGAGTGGGGTCAGAGACGGAAAGTATTCTTGGACAAGCAGAAAGAATGAAAGTAGAAATTTTAGAAGGAGAAGAGCCTACTTCAAGAGCTGCTGAATTAGGTCAGCGTTTACAATCTGCTTTGGGTGCTTTGAAGCAGGGAATTGTTTCTTCGCTTCGCTTAATTTCAGATGTATTACGTTCCGGAGCTCGTGCTGTAGTCCATAGTTGCCAATGTGTAGGGGAAGCAGTTCGTAGACTCGGTCATCAGGATCAAGACGGAAACTATACTTTCTCTGTTTCCTATTCCCGAGTTAGAACAGATTCTACTTCCAGTACTTCATCAGAAGAAACGTCTTTCACTTTAGATAATCAGGGATCACAGGTTTCTTCAGATGCTTTGGTTGAGGCTACTTCGTCGTTCTTTGAAAAACATGGTATCTCAGGTTCTAGCGACGGTGAGGGAGGAAAAACATTTAAATTACCTCGTGCTTTTGTAAATAGCTGGTCAAGTGGTGAACCAATATTTATGTTCCAGAATACAGAAGTTCCTGAGTTGACAACATCTGAGAGTGGTGTAGAGGGTTCACAGGGAACCGAATCTAGAGCTTCTGGAAAAGCTACAACGGAGAAGCGCGTACGATTTAACGATAATGTAGAAGTAAGGCACATTCCTAGTAATGATGATGATCAGCCTTACGAAGATATGTCTCATCCTGTTGAAGAAGAACATATCTACGATTTACCTAGATCTCAGTCTAATTTGTACGATGTTCCTAGGACTCCTTGGTCTGGGACAAAAGGGGAAAGTCCTTATGTAGACATGAGTGGGGGAACGGTAGAAAACCCCTACGAAGATATGAGTGGACTAGTAGAAGAGAGTCCCTATGTAGATATGAGTGGAAGAGCAACAGAGAATCCCTACCTTATTCCTGATGCTTTAGGTGACAATGGTTATATGACTATTTATTCTGTGCCAAGAAGTTTACAACAACAGATTACAGAAGAAGAAAATATTTATGATTTACCTAGATCAGAGTCTAATTTATACGATGTTCCTAGGGTTCCACCAGATTGGACAGAAAATACAGGCGGATATATGGTAGCTAGGTTCAGTTCTAGTAATGAACAAGTAGAGTTCTCAACTGTTCCAGGATATGGTTTAGCTTTAAGAGCTTTAAACTTATCCGACAGAGTGGATAGTACTGCGAGATCTGTAGAGGCAATTCCTTTACCTGAGCGCTCTAACAGTGCAATTCAAAACACATTGCAAGCGGGATTTGCCTCTTGTCAACGGTTAGTGGATAGGATTCGGAGTATCTTTACTTCAAAATAATATCGTGAATTCTAGAAATATTACTCTTATAGATCGTTAGGGGTCTATAAGAGTAATTTTTTAAAAATGCAGCATAGCACCAGATTTTAAGTAGTTAGTTAGGGTTGTCGATGATAGACTTCCTTGATAATTCACAGATATACTCAAGTGTTTAAGAATTTGGGTTTGATTTCCTAGCTTTATTGCTAAAGTATTTCGTGATATTGGGGTACCCTCATCTATCCATGATCCTTTACTAACAATCAGTGTTGTTGCTATTTTAGGCTGTTTTAAATAACCAACAGGTTGATAGGCAAGTTCACATTCCCAGGTTGTCGGTAATCTACCATTACTACAGCAAATTTGAGCAAAGATACCCATAGGTATAGAAATGTGGTACAAAGGGCTATCAGTTGCAAATTGTCTTACGTAATCTCCAGATTCTAAGAACGAAGAAACAACTCCTCGTAGTGCTAGTACTTCTACAAAAGGTATGACAGTGAGATCACGAACCTTTTGTAAAGGTAAAGAAAAGTTAACAGATCCAGCACAACTATGACTATAAAATTTACCTTCAGATTGTTTATTGTTTTCAGTGTATAGGGTTTTCATATTATGAGAACCATAGCTCATAGCACTATTAATGGTAGTAATGAGTCTACCATGTAGCCATGGCATCCGGAGCTGAACACCACCCACATAGTTTTTAGAATTGACTTTGTTGTCGGTCTCTTTATTTTTTAAGTTGGAGAATATTTGAGCAAAGTTGAAAGCACAGCGATGACCGATTTCCGATTGTATAGAGGAACTGGCGGAGTATCCTGCGGCGTTTGCATGAAACCCTGGTAGAGAGTCCCTACTTTGCTGTCTTGTGAGGATGCCTAAAGCTTGACCCCTGACATCTCCAAAAGAAGAATTTTCACATTCCGAAATAGAAGGAAGAGAACGCATACTAGCCACAGTAGTATAGAAATCTTTCCATAAGGTATTAGCAACTAGTGTAGTTCTGTATTTCGGATCGGGAATATAACCAACATATGCCCAATCAGCATAGAGTACTCTGTAGTGGTTATTTGCCGTTTCGTATGTAGATCCTTGTGTTGTTGTATACTCATGCCAATAAGGTGACCATACACCCTGATGGCCGTAATGTTTGGTATGGTTAACTGCACCAACATCAAATTCACTGATATTGATACTATAATTAGGTATAGTTTTAGTTTGCAGACTTTCAGTATGAGTTTCTTCACTATGACTATTTATTCGTGCAGCATTTTTGTCCGTGTCTATAAGGTAAAGAAGAGGAATATGGGTTCTGCTATGCGACAGATCTAAGGAGTCATACGGAGATTCATTTTCTTCATTTAAGAAGGTCAATGGTCCTGAAATAGTAATTGTTGGATTAGTATCGGGGATGAAGGAGCCTCTATTATTCAAGGGTGTAACAAAGATTTTTGCTGGTTTTGCACTGGATTTTAGGAATGTAGGTAAGTTTAATGCGAGACCATTAATTGTGATGCTGCAACCTTGACTAGTTATTCTTGGAGTAACAAGGAGTGTAGGACTGTCTTCTACTTCTATAGATTCCGATAGGTTTTGTTGATTTTGGAATGTTTGGATTGTTGATATGCTGCTTGCGCTGCCTAAACGTACGAAACTACCTGAGGTTTGATTGAATTTATAGAAAGCCGCTCCTGCTCTGTCTTCAATAGCTAATACTCCACGTTGAAGATTCGTCGTATTTCTTAGTTTAGACGTCAAGTTGTCGGCATCCGTGATACTTTCAGAGGTGTACGCTGCCGAAAATAGGACTATACCTTGATGTTCGGGATTTGGGTTAATAGCGAGGGGAATACTCGTAGTATGTTCATGTTGGATAGGATCGTAGAATCTTACGCAATAGTTCTTCCTTGCGCCAAGTTGTAAAGTAGTGTTTGGTGTACAATGAATAGCGTTGCGGCAAGTGTAATTAGTAAATACGCTATTATTCTCAAAAACAATATCTCCGTATTCGGCAAAAAGCTTCGCTGTACCACTGTTTTGAAGAATGATACCCGCTCCCCAATTAGCATGGTTATTTGTAAAATATACTGGCCCACTACTCTGAATAGTTAAGTTAACGACGGATAGAGCCCCACCTTGTTTAGAGGCAAAATTATCTTGGAAATACACAGCTCCAGGATTGTCTATAATATTTAAAGCAGAAGAGCAGCGAATAGCTCCACCAGATGCTTCGTTATTGGAAATTTTATAAAAACTAGATTTATTATTTCTAAAGTAAATATTGGATGTATTTTTTTTAATATTGATGGTACTGCATTGGCATGCTCCACCGTCTATCGCTTGGTTTGAAATAAAGTAGATAGGGCCACAATTTTGCAATATATCAAAAGTGTCAGTGCAGATTGCTCCACCATTAGATTCACTTGCTAATAATCTCGTTGTGAAATTATTCACAAAAGCAATTGGAGCGGAATTATTTGTGATTGTACAATTAGTTTTTGCTAGGATAGCTCCGCCGTTTTGTGATGTGGAGTTTTGTCCAAAATATATTGATCCTCGATTATTGTTAATTTGACAGTTATCGCAATAAATTACTCCGCCACCTACTGCCTGAATACTTTGATCTTGCCAGGAAACCGTAGTTCTTAAGGATTTGTTATCGATGAAGTATTGGTTCGCAGGGTTATTTTGTATGCATACATTTGTAGTTGCACTGATTAGTCCTCCAGCTACCGGAGAAGAATTAGAAACGAAGCACACATAGCCGGTATTGTCCTCTAGCGTCACACTATCGCCAGTAATAGTGCTTTTTAGGGAATAATCAAGAGCACAATAAAGGTTTTGATACCGATTAATAAGCAAATTTCCACTACTTAATGCAGTAAGACCATGCAGATTGTTCTTAGGAAGGAGTTTCTCTGTTTCTAAATATTTTGGCAGCTGAGGGAACAATTTGTCTATCATATCCCTAGGAATCGACGGAGGGAGAGTAGAAGAAGTTTTTCCATACACTATTGGAGAAAGCAGAAATGACGATACATAGATAATAGGATAAAGAAATAAACGGAGTGTTTTCATGGATCTACTTTATTTTCTAGAATCTTATAGTGCTTCCTACATTTAGGTATTGACTCAATGTCGTTTTGGACCAATTCCCATGGTAGTTAATAAACATGTCCATATGGCTAAACAGAGATGTCGTATTGCTTAGTTCTACAGAGATGGTATGTCGGTTTATTTCGGTTCCATTTGTGATCCAAGAACCATTGCTAACGTTTCTTATTCCTTCCACTTTGGGTTTATGTAAGTATACGTTAGGCATATAAGCTAGTTGGCACTTCCATGAAGAGGGGAGGTGAGTATGTCTAGTCACTTGTCCATATAGACCTATCGGGAGATTCATATAAATTAGAGGAGATAGTGTGGAGAATTTTCTTGTAAGGTCACCAATCTCTTCGATTTTTGACTGTGTAGCGCCTATTGCATAGAGCTTTATAAATGGATGTAAAGTAATATTTGGCTTAAAGATTCCTGGAGACAAAAAGAACGCTATCTCAGAACCCAGAGTAGAACTATGGAAATTACCGGAAGACTTCTGGTCATTGCTGTAAGAATTCTTCAATAGGTTATTTCCGTAAGCGTATGCTAGGGACATAGTGGTCAGTAGACGCTCATGAAGCCAGGGCATGCGAATATGTGTTCCACAGAAATAAGAAGAGTAATGTAATCTGTGGTTGGATTCTTTTTCTTTAGCCCGCGAGGATAGTTGTGCAAACGCTAGAGCAAAACCATGACCAGTGGTAGATGCAGAACCGGCTTTTGCAAAATATCCGGCAGAGTGCATCCGGAAACCTTTACGGCCATTAACATTTTTTTGGTTTGCTAATAAGGTAGCTCCTCCACCTGTGATATTTGCTATTGCTCCGGTTGTTTCTGAATAGGGCAGTGTTTTTAACCCTAAGAGCATAGTATAACTGTTTTGCCACAAGGAGTTGGCTACAAATTCTCCTCGATATAAGGGGTTAACAACATATGTTTTTGGCATCCAATCAACATAGAGAAACTTGTGGCGTTTATTAGCCGTATTTATAGTAGTCCCCCCAGAGGTCATATATTCATGCCAATAGGGTGACCAGATGCCTTGGTAGCCATAATGATTCCCATTATTTATGGTGTTAATGTCCAGATTTGTGGTAGTGATTTTCGATGTGCTGTTATCGCATAGGTATAACAAGGGAATAGATTTTAGCGGTTTAGATAGATCTATACTATCATAAGGATCTGTATTTTCGTCGTTTAGGAATTGTAAAGACCCGGAAATAGTAATTGTAGGATTAGTATCTTCAGAAGCTGTATTATCACTCACTGAAGGATATACCCAAATTTTTGCTGGTTTAGCATCGGGTTTTAGAAGAGAAGGAAGATGTAATCCTAAATTAGTAATATTTATATTGGCTGGTGTATTTTCGCTGACTTCTATTGCTTTATTTGTTGTGCGAATGACGCCAGAATTTCCTAAACGGACGCAGGTATTGGCTTGCTGTGAGAAGTTGTATAATCCCAGTATAGCTTTATCTTCAACAGCTAAAACTCCATGAGATAATATCGCTGGATTGCATATTTCTGTAAAAAAATTAGCAAGCTCAGCATGCTCAGGGACGGTGTAGGAAGAGAATACAATAGTTCCTGTTTGGAAGGTCTCTGGGTTTAACTCCACTTGACGTCCTGACTGTGTTTGATGCCCGTTTTCTATAGGATCATAAAATACAATTTTCCTTCCTTCTCGAGCCCCTATTTTAATGTACATGTTAGTGGCGCTATGTATAGAGTTCCTATAGGAGCTAGTTCCTGCATAGGCATAATTGTTATTAAAGATGATATCCCCATAATCTGCATAAAGCGTGATCGACGATGTGTATGGGGATGCTAGTTTTCTGGCAAAAAGAGCCCCTCCGTATAGACCTCCATTGTTTAAGAAAAACATGGGGCCGTTTTCTTTAATAACGATATCTCGTGCACAAATTGCCCCGCCATTACGTTTACAGTTATTGTTTTTAAAAATTATTCCTGCATGATTGTTTGTTATATTTGCTGTAGCAGCAAGAATAGCTCCTCCGCCGAAATCACCCTTCTGATTTGCGAATTGAGCGTATTCATACAAAAAACCTGAGTTGTTCTCGAAGACAATTAGTCCGGTATTGGATGTAATATTTAATGTCCAGCAGGAAATCGCTCCTCCCATTCCTGCATCATTTTCTGCAAATTTAACTAGGTGTTTATTGTTAGAAATTGTACATGAGCTTGCTGCTATTGCTCCTCCATAGTTTATTTCTGCTAGATCTGGAGGAGTGGAATTTCCTGGATTATTGACTCTAGGAGAAGGAGTGAGACTACCTATATCGTCAGGAGAAGAAGACAGATTCTTAGGATTTTCTAACACGTGGAGGGAGTTTGATACAGTTTCTGTTTTTAGTACACCGTTTGATGTTCTTGTATCAATGGATTCTGGATCTAGTTTTACAAATCCAGATCTGGTGGCATAACTTATTCTAGTAAGAAGTTTGTTATTTTGTAGGATAATTGGGCCAGAATTTCCTGTAATTTCTACATTTCTTAGAGCGAAGATAGCTCCACCGGTGCGTAAACCGAAATTGGAGAGGAAAGCACAGATTCCTTTGTTGTTGGATATTATTAAGTCTCTGCAACAAATGGCTCCGCCTTTTGCTCCATTAAAACTTGAGAACCATTCTGGAGTATTGATATAGTTATTAAAAAAGCAGCAAAGGTGATCATTATTGCTGATGGTACACCGCCCGCCCGAGTTACTATAGGCGTGAATTGCCCCACCGCTTTCTCTACAGCTATTGCTATTAAATATTATAGGGCCAGATATCTTATCAATAGTAACGTTGTCACAGAGAATAGCCCCGCCGTTGTTGTACTTATAGTAATTTTTGGCTATAAAATATTTTTTTCCACAGATATCTACATTCCCGTTAGATTGATCCAGCAATCCGTTAATATCTGTATAGCTTCTGCCTTGTAGATAGGCTTTCTCAAGATAATCTATATATAACCATGTGGAGATTGTGGGTATGTTATCGAAGTCCAGTAATTCTGAGGAGCGCGAGGACTCTTTGGATAAAGAGCAAGAGCAATATCCTAGAATACTGGCAATAGTGCAAACTGTAAAAGAACGGAAATAGGGAAACATAGAGACAAAACATCAAGTCCGTATGATATCCCCTATATGCTAATGGAATGTAGATTGTCTAGAATTTTATCAGAATAGTTTGCTTCTTAAAGATAGCATGGAACTGAAGGATCCATACGTTATAGATAAGAAAGAAGTTCTTAGTTTTTTTAAGAACGTAGCATTGTCAAAAACGCAAGCTCGTATTGAGTCTTAAAGAATTATACAACGTTGTTAGAGATAGATCAATGTTGTAATCTAAAGAAATAAAGCAATAGGGAAAAGGACGGATCTGTAAGTGGTTAAGAACAGAAAAATAATGTTTACTTGGGGAAGTTGCTGATGCTAAGTAATACGGATTTTCACAGTATGCCACAAAGCAATCCGACTTGGGATTTTGACGTAATACAGTCGGAGTGTAACACATTTCCATAGTAGCAAAGACTGGCAGAGACTGTCCATAAGAGGCTACTAATGTTGCTCCGATGGGTGTAGTCATTTCTATGAGAGGCTGATGTTCATTAGTACTTGCTGTGGAGATATTTTCAGAAACAAGAATTTCAAAGCGTGCAAAAGGAAGAAAATAAACACCGGTGAGTCTAGAGGGTAGAAGATACCAAGACATAGATGCTCCTAGAGTGAGAGTATCCATAATGTGTTTACTTTCACTTAGAAATCCTGAGACATGTTGACCCACAAGTCCCGTAGCTTGTTCTGTGATAAAGAATCCCTTATCTAAAGAGACAAGATCCATGTAAAAAGTGCATGAGTTATATGTAGAACAACAGTAACGCTCTGTATCTTTATCTTTAGGAAGAATACTTAGACTTATATGTCTACCGGCAGCAATTCCTATTTTTATACGATCGGCATTTGTATACGAAATAGAGGCCATGCTTTCTTTTTCTCCACACATATACCGTGTATTTTTTTGTGAAGGATCTAACTGCATGGAAGAAAAAGCTCCTACATATAAGTCTGTACTAAAATTATTAGGAGCACAAGATAGACTCTCTTTACTTAAGTGGCACTTTCTCATAGCAAATTGAGCAAGATGTGCCGATTGCCAGAATGTCTCTGTACAAAAGTTTCCTTCTTCCTTCGAGTCCACTTGCATAAGTTTTAAGAGTTCTAAGATTTCTGGTACTGAGGGAAAAACTTCGTATTGCGTGTCAGCAAAAGATTGTGCAGATACTATCTTTAAAGTTGTTAGCGCTAAAGCAAAGTATTTTTTCATCTGAGACCACATGCAACATTCTCTAGTTTTTCTACTTTAATATTGTTCAGTACTTAGGAGGATATTTAAGCCTATATATGTAGGAATCGTAATAACTACCTCCCCTTAAAGGATCTAACTGCCTAGATCTAGCCTAAGGGATAGAAGGATGCTTCCTGCCTAATTTGTTCTATGTTTTCGATATAAAGAAACAAGTAGAGCCTATTTGCTATAGGTGAAAACACAGGAGAATACACTATGCTATTAGTGGAGAAAATCTCTATGTGAAAGATTTTATATTAGTTGTGGGGAAAAAGAAATAGCGAGAGGAAAGACATCCTTCTCGCTATTAAAATGAACTGCAATAGATACTGTACTATAAGTTAGAAGAGATATTTTAACTCTGCTTGTGCACAATGTGCTTGGGATTTGCCAGAAATATCACAACGATAACTTACTTTCGATGCGACAGATTCTGACCAAAGCATTTCGTTTTTAATACTTAATTTTAATAATGCTGCATCAGCTATGTAAGAGCTAATTTTAGCATCTTTTGTATAAGCATTAGCCCGAACAACCGGAGCAATACTGGCTTCTGCTTCCCACAAAGAAGGAACACAAATTTCTAGTATACTGTAAGAAATTTGGAACCCAGAAGGATAGGCTACAGAGGTATTGGGTGTATAGTTAGCGACGTCAGTAGTTACTTTTTCGCTGGTTGTTTGTGCTCTAGCAGAAATAAATGGAGCGATATTCAAGTTTTCACAAATTTGTATAGGGAAGTAGAAAGCTAATCCCGTATTTAAAGTATGGCTGTTTTTAGAAGGGGTAACTTTTTTCTTCGCAGGTACAACTAACTTTGCATCTTGGTCCCCGTTAGTATTTTCATCAGAGAGAATATTTCTGGGTTCAATGGGAAGAGAAGAAACTGCGGGAAGATCAATCTTATTCAAAGAGTAGGCTGTATCAGCAGCAACGATAAATCTACCATGGAATAGAGAAACGTTTCCATTGATTCCGACTATATAGTGCTTAGAGAAAATAGAAGATACATCATCTTTATGCTTAGCAACTTGTTCTGCAGCAGTTATTCCTAAGCTGTACCAATCACAGGAAGTATAATCTAGATTGAAAATTGCCCCGCTGCTTAATGTTGCATATTGGGTATTTAATTCAGAATCCTTAGATTGCTTATAAAACGCAGAGCCTGCTGCTGTTCCTGAGAAGCCACAGAGGTGGATCGACAAGCTTTGAGCAGAAGGAAATGTGGGATACAAAGTAGTCTGGACAATGTCGCCCGATTGGGCTAAAGCATAAGCATATAGGTCACTAGTGGCTACGGCTTGCTCTTCTTTTCGGATGATTTCTTCTGCACTTATTTGTACTGCAGCTTCTTCAGCCTGAGCAGTATGAAAATTTGTGAATAAAAAAGAAGAAAGTGCTATAAAGTATTTAGTTAATTTGGATCCCATAATACCTGTTGTTCTGGTTATTTAGTTCGTAAAAAGTGTCTCCAAATTTTCTGGGAAAAATTGAGCATACTGTCTGGAATAAGCCACGGCAATGGCGTTATTCCAGACGCGTGCATTGGAAGCACTCAGGGGAGAGGTTTCTGCACGATTTTCTTGCTAAATTAATATGCTCTCACCATACGAAGGGAACTTCGCACGGATTTGTTTTTCCGCGTCTAATCTAAAAGAACCAAGACCTTACTTGCTTTTGCCGAAGAAAAAGACTCTATCTTTTAGATTTCGTTGGATGTTTTGCAAACAATCTACATATAGAGGAAGATTTTTGGAATACTTTCGTTGCGTTCTTTTTCTCACGAAGATTAGAGATTTTCTTCTGAAATCCTTCCAGAACGTATTCTCATCTATTTCTTGAGAGGAGAATTTTTTTTCCTGAACGAGAAATTTTTTCTGATTTTAAAACAGACACTTTGCATATTTTCTTATCATTCAATGATGAAAGACACGTCTAGTCTTGCGACAAAATCTTCAAAAGAACGCACGAAAGTTAGTTGGAAGTAAAATTTTTAACAAGCAAAAAGGAAACTCTTCTCTTGAGCTTCCCATAGTTTATTTTAGAAAACAAGCTTCGTATTTAGCTGGACGTTTTGATATCTCAATAGGTTAGAAAACTCTCCTTGGTATTCCGCAGCTATTTGCAAATGTTTTGATAATGAAGTAAGTGTTTTCACGCTTACAGAAACTGCGTGTCTTGTAAGATGTGCTCCTTTCACAGACCAACTACCTTGGTTAGACAACATAATTCCCTGAGCCTCTATTGATTTTTTCAAAACAACAGGATGATAAGCAATACGAGCTTCGGTAATCGCAGGATTCTTTAGGAAATGCCATGTATTTTGTCCCTCTATTCCTACAGGTATTGCCACATGGTATAAGCGTTTATTCACTTTAAACTTGCGGCGATGATCTCCTGTTTCTTCAAATATAGGTTGCGAAGACCTTAGCCCGACAATTTGAACGAAAGGAGACATATGTGTAAAGGAATGGAAGAAATACACAGGTAATTGTCCTGTAAAGTAGAAGGACATGGATGCTCCCCAGGAAGTTCCGTGGAAGCGTCCTTCCGAAGATCCTAGCAAGGTAGGATATAACGACGTCATATGATGAGTAAAGTACCCATAAGACAGAGCACCTTTGGTGTGCATAGATTGATGCACACGGGGTAGACGTAAGTGTAGGCCGACAAGATACCCATGGGACATAACTTTATTCTGCGAACAATTTTCGTAAGTATGTCCAAATGTCTGAGAGAAGTTTAATGTAAGATCATTGAATTGCTCCAAAGACTCACCAATAACATAGCGTAATGTTTTGCTATGGTATCCCTTAGGATCTTTAGATTTCCCGTGGTGGATGAACAAGCCAGAGACTTGTCCATCAA
Source organism: Chlamydia ibidis 10-1398/6 (assembly GCF_000454725.1). NCBI lineage: Bacteria > Pseudomonadati > Chlamydiota > Chlamydiia > Chlamydiales > Chlamydiaceae > Chlamydia > Chlamydia ibidis. Next base: position 364,845 of record NZ_APJW01000001.1, read on the forward strand.
TCTTCCTTCCGGAAGATTTCCCTCCTCCTTTCCCAAACATAGAATCCATACTGGATAAAAAGGCTTTTGTTTCAAAAGCTGTTTGAGAGAGGATATTAGGTACTATGTATCCAGTATTTTCTGGGTTAACAACATAATGGGTAGGTGTCCAAGAAGCCTTGAGTATTTTTGTATTTCCTCCAGCTCTTGCTCCATCCGCTCCACTAGTAGATTCAGCAATCTCTGTTGTCCAGGTTCCTTGATAGCCATAGTGTTGTTGGCTATTTAAACTATTAGCACTTAATCCAGAAGTGTCTATGTTGGTGAGAGTAACAGAGACAGATTGCAGAGAAGTGCCTCCTTGCATGTAGACAGGAGACAGTTTTTGGTTTTCTGAATCACTATGTTTGGTATGTGGTAGAGCACCTCCAACTCCTGGTGCTAATCCTCCAACACCAGGAGAACTAGCAGTGGGTTCCGTAAGATTCAGTAGGGTCATGTCAGTAAAGCTTTTGGCTAATAAAGGACTCTCCTCATAGGGAGAATTTCCGTCACTATTAAGGAGCTGCAAGCTTGTAATTGTGATAGCTTTTGCTGTTCCAGTTTTTTCTGCAAGAGCCGCCGCCGCTGCTTCCGCTGGTGCTTGTGTTACCTCAATAGTCGGAACTCCAAGTGATTGTGTCAGACTATCAATATCAATCCCTAAACAGGTAAGGGCTATCTGCGGATTGGTTTCTGCGTTTAGCTCTGAGGGGGAAGTAGCAGCGGGTATTGTTGTAGTGATTTTTCCTCCATTACCTAAGAGAACTGTTCCTCCAGACTGTGTGAATTTTGTAGCTGAGAAAATAGCTCCGTCTCGGATACATAAAATTCCTCTACATAATTCCGCAGGTCCCGAACATGTAGTTGTCATATCGCTAGGGGAAGGAGAAGATTTTTTTACTAAATACTGTGTCCAGTCAAGATTAGCTGCAGACAGTAAAACGGTACCTTGATGTTCAGGATTTGGATTAATTGTTAATGTTTGAGTTGTTGATCCATGAGTAAAGGGGTCATAAAAACTTACTTTATACCCTTTTCTTGCGCCAACTTGTACCGAAGTACCATTAGTGGTTAAAAATGCAGATCTTTCTGGTGTTACTACAGGAGATTTCTTTTCTTTCCCTGTACCATTGGACACAATGACGTTCCCATCGAACACGATATTACCATAGTCAGCAAATAGGGTGATGGTTGACGTTGCAGGGCTAGTACCATTTAATTTAACTGTTTTTGCAGTTGGTGTGCCTACACTAATGGCTCCAGACTGAGCACTTTGGTTATTTAAGAAGCTTACCGGACCGTTATTTTGAACAGTTAGATTTGTTGTAGCATGTACAGCTCCGCCGCTACCCGAAGATTGGTTGCTTTGGAAGATTACGGGACCTTTATTACCCTCGATAGTTAGAGCATTACAAGAAATAGCTCCTCCCGAGTGCATAGGAGTAGGTTCGGTGGCAAGCACAGCTACAGATTCTGTAGATGCTGCTGTGTTATTTGTAAAAGTTACTATTCCGATATTATTTATAATATTGCAAGATCCAGAAGAGTAAAGAGCACCTCCACAGTCTGCAGAGAAGTTCCCCTGGAATTTTACAGATCTGCGGTTGCCTTCTATAACAGAAGAGCCTGAGGATATCGCCCCTCCCTTATTCGTAGAGAAGTTTGAGGAGAAGCAAACGTTCTTATTATTGCAAATTCCTAAAGTTCCTGTAGATTGTACAGCGCCACCATCGGATTGTAAGGTTGCTGCGGACTCCTTACTTCCAGTATGTAAGGCAGCAGTTAGTGCCGAGTGTGCTTTAGAGGAGTTCCCAGAAAACATTACAGAAGAATTGTCTGAGAACATAATATTTCCTACTGCAGATACTGGAGAGGTTGTCGTTTGAGAACCTGATATAGATAAACTACGAAATCCGCATATATTGAGTTGGTTAGTTCCGGAGGATGGTGTGCTAATTAAACTCATAGCTCCATCGGTGGGATTAATCGTTAAGGAAAACCCTCTACCTAAAAAATTAATTTCCGAAGATGAAGATTTGAATAATGTGGAGCCTGCGGAGATATTTGGGGATAGCAATGTGGTATTGTCAGATAAGAAGAAAATCGATGTATCTGTAGAAGACCAAAGAGCTTCGTCTGTTTTCGAAATGTTTACTCCTGGAAACGCTCCGAAACAAAAAGAACTTCCCAAACCGTAACCTAGGCATAGGTAAACAAGGGGTTTAGAATACGCGGAAGAAAATAAGTTGCGCATGATAGTGATTCCCATCCCAATTGTTTAAAGAGGATACAAGACAACCCTTGGTTTGTTATATTAAGTATCGCAATATGTTAATAAAATCTTGAGGAGATTCTTTAACATTTAGAATCTCCCTTGTAACCCTGTTGACAAACGATGGCTGGTATAGCCTTTCCTAGCATCTAGAACATAATCTATGAATGCTGTCACATGTTTTTGTAATTCTATGCTGTCATTTAGTTCTAGGTAAATACCATGACGACTTATTGAGGTCCCGTGAGTTGCAAAGCTCTCTTGGTTAGCAACAATTGTCATATCATTATGGGGATCCACACGATAAATATCAGGCTTGTAAGCTAGTTTCAATGTTACTGTTGATGGAGCTTTAGCAAACGGTGAATACCATTGTGAGTAGAACCCAATAGGAAGAGCAAGATTGTGTCCATAACCTCGGGAAAACTTTCTTGCAAGAGCCCCGGTTTCTATAAATGCTTGCTGCCAACCTCCCACCATTTCTGCTGCTAGGAATCCAGTAAGTTCAAACTTCTTGGCGATATATCTCGTGGCAGTGCACCAGTGAATATACGGATGTTCAACAGAAAGTAAACCGTAGTAAATATTCTCATGCCAATGTGCTGAGGACTTCGATAGTTTCGATTTCATCGAAGGGTACTGCGTTTTCATGTGATTTCTCACATATGTATATGCAGTTTTCCACGTAACATTGGTCTCGGATTTTTTCGTAACAATAGGGAGTTGACCAAAAAATGATGATAAAATCATCTGTTTGGTATCTTTAGCATTATAGGGGACGTTTTTGATTTGGCCATAGAGCTGTCCAAAAGCAACACCTAAACAAGCATCATCTGGATACCTTACACTCAATGATGCTTGATATCCGCCATATCTTCCTTTAAAGCCTTCGTGACTATCCTTTTGGTTTTGGAATATATGTGCTCCTATAGATTTGCCAGATAGGAACACTCCATTGTAATCTGATATCAAAGAATCATTTAATGCTTCGGAGAATGCCTGGGATGCTAAGAATGACGCCCAAAGACTATTGACTACGATTTCTCCTTTGCGAGAAGGGTCTAAAATATATTCAGCTCCTAAAGGAGTTGATGGAGTCCATAAGGCGTAAATTGTTTTATTAGCTACCCCTTGAGGTACGCCTCCACTAGGCGTAGGAGCTAGTAGGGGGGTAGTTTTATGTCTAGACCAAGTCCCTTGGTAACCATAATGGGCAGCTTCATTGATATTTCCTTCGGTAAAACTACTTAGTTGACTAGAACCACTGCCGCCTAATGTTACCACAGGAATACATAGGTTATGCATCAGCATGGGATTATCATAGAGATAGGAAGCGTCGTCGTAAACAATATTTAGGTTGTTTACTGTCGTAGCAGTGCTTGTTCCTGAATTAATATTTGCTGTGGTCCAATTAGGGTTCAGAAAGGAAGTAACATCACAGCCTAAGTTAGTGATGGTGAAAGGTTGTGTTGTTACATCACTTACTCCAGGAATCTGCCCAACTTGAGCACCAGATCCTACAGTTAAGATTCCTCCGTTACTTTGGGTTATACCAAGTACGTTTAAAATGGCGTCATTAGTAACTACAAGCTGGCCACCATTAATATTTACATTTCCATAGAGTGAAGATGTAAAATTTTGAGTTTCTATTTTTTCTGATAAAGTGAGTAATTTCCCTGAAAATACTACTGAGCCTCCCTGTCCACCATCATTGACCTTAATAACAGCAGGATTTGTTCTTGGTTGGACAGCTAGCGGCGCGGCTGCAGAGGCAATAGCGGTTGACTCTGGTTGGGGATGAGAAGGTAGAGCGTATGCCCTTTGTGCAGGTTTTACGTGAGTAAGAGGATCATAGAAAATAATACGTGCTCCAGAGTCAGCTCCTAAGGCAATGGTAGCAGTGCTATCAGCATATACAGCATTGCGTAAGCCGGGAGCACAATCCAAGTTATTACTGGAAAAGATAATATCCCCATGTTTTGCATTAATTGTTAAAGCACAGGTGGGAGATCCTCCATTTGCTCCTACAGAAGGGTCTACATAGATAGCTCCACCTTGTTTAGCTCTGTTGCTCATAAAGAGCATATCTCCCGAAGAAGAAAGGGTTAGGGATTTTGCACAGATAGCCCCGCCATTGCCTTTGGCATTATTATTATCGAAGATCATGGGAGCTTGTGTAGTGATGTTACAAGTGGTAGCATAAATTGCTCCCGCATCTTTTTCAGATAAATTACAATGGAACAGGCAAGCCCCTGTATTGTCCCTAAACGTTACAGATTTTGTAGGGGAGCAAATAGCTCCTCCACATCCTCCAGCTACTACTACTGTTGGGTTTGGAGAGGTTGCTCCTAACCCATTCGCAGCAGCATTGCCTGAGAACTTCATGTAGCCAGAGTTATTGGCAAAGGTAATATCTCCATTGTAAATAGCTCCTCCAGAACAAGCTCCGAAGTTTCTAAGAAATGAGATGGGCGCAGAGTTATTTTGAATGTTTACTTTGCCGTCTGTTGTAGACAGGATAGCAGATCCAAAATTTGCAGAGTTATTGCAGAAGGTAATCTCTTTTTTGATTTTCTCGATTCTCAGTGATGGAGGTACAGGTTCTTCAGCTTCAGCTAATAGAGCTGATTTTTCAAGAACAGTTTCAGATACTTTCGGAGGAGGAGCGTAAGGACTGATTTGGATTGTAGATCCGCTAGAAGCATTGATTGTTGTAGTGCCACCAACGCGACCCTCTCCTCCAGATTGTGTTACCACCACTGGAGAATATGGGGTTTTGTTCCCAGAGCAAATAAGAGATTTGCATGACATAATGCAAATATTAGGAGCGTAAATCAATCCGTGAGAGCCTAAGGATACATTCTCATTGAGAACAAGTTTATTTAAATTAGTAATCTTTAAGTTGCTGGTTGCTGAAATTAACGTGGCATAGCTAGAAGCGGGAGCTTGACAATGGTCGAAAACTAACGAGCGATTCTTTCCTAAGATTGAAAAACCTGCGTCACTGCCGATAAAAGAAGCAGGGAATTTTGTGCCATAAATATCTTCGATAAAACAGTTTGTCTTTAGTTTGATAGTTTCTCCGTCGACAACATAGGGGGGAGTGATATTATTGTTGATAGATTGCTGGGCATAGGCCCATACGGAGCTGCACAAGCAAGCCAAAAAGCAAAAAGAAGAAGATCTCAAAGAAAGAGGCATGCCTCAACCCTATAGTTTATAGTATTTAGAATCGAAATTTAGTTCCTATATTCACACTGTAATTGCGAGAGGACTTACGTACTTCGCAACTTCCATGGCTGAAGATTTCAATGTTACTGTTTACAGTTGTATGAGAAGATCCCTGTATCAAAACAGCATTTCTCTCTAAATTCGTGGCTTTGGTTTTCCATGACACGCCATTTGCCAATAGTAGAGTTGTACACGCAGGGTTTCTCCTATATAAGTCAGGTATATAGGATACTGATAGTGTGTAGAAATCTGGATTTGCGTGGGAGCGTCTATCGATTTTTAACCCTACTGGGGTGGCCACGTTAATTAACCGGCTTCCTTCGAAAGAACGTGCTTCTGCAAGTCTTTCCCTAAATGACCCATGTTCTGCGTAAGCTACTTGTACATGGGCGAAAGGAATAATCTGGTTGAGGTTTAAAATTTCAGATCGTACTTCTATGGGAAGACTTCCGCCAATCTCTCCTAGCCAACAGTTGTTATCCCAATTACCATCAGTTTCTGGAACTGAGGTATACCGGGTTTTCATTTTTTCTTTATTATGACTATAATTCACTCGAGCTGCGAATGATTTAAAGAACATTCGGGACTTACCAATAGGTCGTCTTGTAGAAGCATATATTGAGCCGATACAAGCATCAGATCTTGTCGTAGAAACGACGTAGTCCTTAGAACTAGCAAATATTTGTGCATAAGCTATGCCAAATATAGAACCTGACATAGTCTGAGAGTTTAATCCAATAGCACAGCCTCCGCTGATTCTTCGATATCCTTGATGCTCTGTATCTCTGTCATGATGGAAGATATTTGTGACACCAGATACCCACAAGCCTTTGCCATAATTAAAGCCATCGCAACTTGAAGTTGCGAGATCATTAATTGCTCTAAGATCAATAAATGATCCCCATAAGCTATTAGGGACCAAAGATGCGATGCGCTCTGGACTAGGTTTAAACCCTATTTTTGTCCAAGTAGCTTTTAATACCTTAGAATTGGTGCTACCTGCTTTAGCTCGCGATCGATTCCCGGCTTGTTCGCTTGCCCCGTCTACCCATTGGAGTTCCCACGTGCCTTGGTAGCCATAGGTTGGCGAGGTATCACCAAGAGGTTGGAATGGGACATTCTGTTCGGCAGTAAGTTTAATTCGTGTATCATTGCCAGATTGTGTTGCTACGTCTGAAACGACACCATTAGGTGTAGAAGAGGTCCCCGCATCACTTGCCATTGCCATAGATGCTGAAGGTCCTCCTGCGGGTGCTGGCGCCGGGGAAGTAATAGTTGGGCCCCCAGTTTTAGCTGTAGAAACTTCACAAAGTTGCAGTGTTACAGTATCTTTATTAAATAGATCGTGGTTTTCGTAAGCTTTTCCAGATAAATCGTCAATGTAGATAGGCCCAGATATCGTGGCAGTGCCGTTAGACCCAGTAACGCTAATTTTTGCTGCAGGACTACTGGATGTCATAAAAGAGTCCAAATTAATGTGCAGACCATTAACTGTAATGGAGCCATCGTTGTTGAGTGTCGCGGCTTTTGCAGCTGGTGCTGGAGCAACTTTAGGAGCTTCTAAAGCAGAAGAGGCCATAGTATAAGCATAGGCAGATGCTTCTGCTGATAGGCTGTGCATTGTAGTTGCTGCCCCAGCATCTTTATTCGTTGTTGTTGTCAATGTGGTTCCAGATCCCATTAACAACGTAGATCCGCTTTGTTGATTGAAGGAGAGAACACTCAAGGTTACTCCTTTTTCTAATACCAAAGAACCCCCAGCTAAAGTAACAGGCTGATGAATCTCAGATTTTATACCGCCTAAGGGCACACCAACAGCAGGTGCTGGTGTGACGTCTGTGAATACAACGGATCCTATGTAATTGGTAAATGGAGAATTGTCTCCTCGGACAGGATTAATAGTTAAAGTATTAGCATCTGCCTGTCCTGCTTGTAAAGCTTGTGCAGCAGTTTGTGAAGGAGGAACGCTAGTGATGGGATCAGCAAAAATTAACTTATAACTACCAGAGGCTGATAAACTCTTAATTTTAGCGTCCTTATCTAAAGAAATCGCATTACGTGCAGCTTCTCCATTAGCAACTTTGGTATTTCCATCGAATATCATGTCACCATAGTCTGCTGATAAAGTTAAGCTACCACCGCCCTTAATAAAAATCGCGCCGCCATTGGAAGCATTATTATTAGTAAATAGTGTCGGCCCTGATGAGGTGATACTAACATTTTCGCCATAGATAGCCCCACCTTGTTTAGAGGCAACGTTATTAGCAAAAAATATAGTATTTTGGTGGGTAATGGTTAGGCCAGAAGGAGTCAGTTCATTTGCTTGTAGGGTATGTGAGGCGGGTCCGTTGGTTGCTTTTACACAGTAAATAGCTCCACCATTTCCGGCTTCTTCTGGTGGAGACAGTTCAGGAGATGCCGCATTATTCTGGAAGATCAGAGATTTATTATTATCAAAGTTTATGTTTCCAATAGCATAGATAGCTCCACCAGCTTTTGCTGTATTAGCATCAAACTGTACTTCAGCATTATTGGATATGGAAGAATTGGTATTTGTTTGCATAGAAGCACCCGCAGTTGCCGCGGCTGCAGCTGCTGCCATAGATATAGATTTTTTCATGGCTTTGGCTGGAATGGCTGCATGGGTTGCAACTACTGCTGCAGCTGATTCTGTGGTGTTTTCCTTAGGGCCTAGATAAATTGCGCCGCCTTTGTCTGTAACAGAATTTAGCCTGAAGAGTATAGAACCGGAGTTATTAGTAATATTCAAACCTTCTGTCGCTGCGATTGCTCCACCGCAAGAAGACATATTACCCTGGAACGTCAGAGACTTCTTGATGTTGGAAATATTGACAGTTGTACCGTGGATACCACCCCCATTTCCTAAAGCTTTATTGTTTAAGAAGGTTAAAGTATTAATGTTGGAGAGAGTAAGCGGTGCACTGGAAGCTATAGTTCCTGAGGGCTTTATCAAAGTCATAGTTATTGGTACAGATAGCCCTGGTTGATTGTACTGCAACGCTTCGCAGTTTTCAAAAATTAGGGTGTTGAATCCAGAGAGTACAGTTGTAGAAGAACTATTTACTGCGTTATTGATAGCTGAGCCATCCCCAGTAGAGAGGATCCTTAAGAATTTTAAGTTATGTCCTCCACCTACGATGGAGAGAGGGCCTGCAGTATTTTTTAAACATCCTAAGGGAGTTCCCGATGTAGCATTGTTGAAATTCACAATGCTTAAATCCCCTTGAAGCAAAAGAGTGGCACCATCCGCGTAGGATGTAATTGTGTAGGGGAAAATGAGTTCATTTACATGCCCATCGTATACTCCATGAGGTAAGGGTATCTCCACAGAAAATGCCTGAGAAGCAAAGGGTACTGTTAGCGTTGTAGAAAATAAAAGTTTACGAAGGGACGCTTTCATTTGCTCGAGAGAATGACAAAGGATTTTCCCAGCAATATAAAAAAAATATTAAAAAATCAATAAGATAGACAATATGAAAGTATAGCCTGTTCACTATCAGCGGGTTAAAAATCCATTTAATATCCTGATATAGGTAAGAAGAGAAAATGCTCTATAGCGTAGCAGGTTTTGTTGGTATATATAGCACGCTATAGAAAGATTTTTTAAAAGAGCACTTGCATCCCACCATTTGCGGAGTAACACGTTACGAATCTACGAAGTTCGGCAGATCCTTTAGCAAATAAAGCCACTGTATCGCGATAAGTATAGTGTGCTGATACTTGGCAATGGAGACCTTGACGAGGGAGTTCCATACTATATATTTTCCAGAAGTAAAATGGGGAATATTCACATAGTACGTTAGAAACAGGATTTTTACGATAGGCATCAAAAATATAGGATACAGATCCTACGTAAAACAAAGATAGGCGTTTGGAGTGGCCCTCAATACGCATGCCTAGGGGAAGAGCGAGGTTCATGAGTTGGCTACTGGATAACCTATGTGGCCGAACACCTTCTTCTGTGAATTTTCTTTGATAGCCGTATATCCCTTGAATATTAAAGAAAGGGAGGACATTGTGAAATATATCGTGTTCTTCCTGAATATCAAAGGAAAGAGAAACACCTCCTTCCATATTTACACAATGGGTGTTCCAATATGCTTCGGTGATTTTAGTAGAAGGACGGGAAACAGATAGAACGTTTCTAGTGTTACTATAAGTTGCTTGTGCCGTGAGGATTAAGGGCACATTTTTAGAAACTACTCTACCCACATTTGGAGAGAAAAACAGATTGCCAAGAGACCATTTTACGAATGGATAAAACGCACATGTATGTTGGAGGTATAGAGATCCCGCTAGTGTGTGCGTCCAATTTTTAGCAGCTGTAGTATCTTGTGTATGTCCTGACATGTGGATAATGCCAAGATTTGTTACTGTTTGTCCTGGCAGGCGATTACTTATTCCAAAAGCATAACCATGAGAAGTATAAAGAAAGTCTGTTTTAGATGGACGAGCCTCTTTATGAAGGATATGCGAAAGCTCGGCCCCCCAAATTCCCTGATTATGTATAGAGCCATCAGATACTGTATCCATAAGTTCATGAATTTTTCTTACGTCAGTAAAGGAACTCCATAAGCTGTTAGAAACTAAGCTATTTCCTTGCGCATCTATGAAATAAGGGCGAAATTCTCTAGGTTTCCATGATAAGAATGCATTTTTTACAGCATTTATCTTTATTCTAGGAGTTTGCATGTAGGATTCACGATCTTCCCAATCAAGAGTCCATGTGCCTTGATATCCGTAAGGATCCTGCCTAATGATGATGTCATCATCCTCAACTTGTATTTTTGAAAGTTCTTGAGATTCCAGTGTAAGTAACGGAATTTTCAAGTCTTTTTCTAGTAGTTTCGTATCGTAAAAATTTTCATCTTCGATATTTATGAAAATTGGTCCGTATAAGCGCAGGTAGTTGTCTCTAAATATTGTACTGATACTCGGAGGATCTGTAGATATTAGTTGTTGCGTCGTTAAAGGCAGGTGTAAGTTAGAAATTAAAATATGTCCGTCAGCACGTAATTTAGCTTGTTGTTCTAAAATAATTTTAGATTCGGGTAATTGGCTAAATCTTTTCGTGGTTACGATTGTATCTCCTTTTATGTGTAAAGTTCCTCCAGCTAAGGAGACATTCTGTAGAATCCTAGAAAGATAAAAAGCTTGCGAAGGTGAGCATCCATCTTGTCGACATCCTGAAGAAAATAGCACAGTACCTTGATAGATTTTTTCCTGGCTATCTTTATTGATATAGAGTTCTTTATTTGACGACCCATCATGAAAAATAGGGTCGTAAAATTCAATAGAATGTCCTTTGTTGGCTATGAGATATTCGATAGATGCTTCACTTCCTAAATGAATAGAGCTAGGGACAACGCGATTGTTGCGTATCACTTTATTTCCTTCAAAAATGATGCTACCTTCCTTGGCATGTAAAGATAGAGTTCCCTTAGGGAGGATATAAATAGCTCCTCCTTTAGGAAGGTCTCTGTCGTTTTGGGGGGCAACAGTATTATGAATAAAATGAACAGGCCCTGAGGCTTCAATTGCCAAATTGTCAGTATAAATTGCTCCCCCAGCTGTGTTAGATTCATTATTTTGGAAAATAGTAGAACCATTATTCTGTAAGAAGACAGAGGGAATATTATCATTGATTCCGGGCCGCACACAATGGATAGCTCCTCCTTCTTGCAGAGAAGAGCAGCCGTCAAAAGCAATTTTCTTATTATTTCGGAAAACTAATCGAGAATTAGAAAAAATAGCTCCTTTCCCCAGAGGAGCCTCGGGAGTGTTAGTAATAAGAAGTTCATGAAATCCTAAAAAACTGCATACGGAGTTACTTTCTGTATTTTTTACAAAGGATCCCTGATTAGTTAGTGTGTTATCAGAAAGTATCATGCTATGGCCATTCCCTAAGAAAGATAAATAGCCTTGAGTATGTTCAAAAAGACTACGATTTGCAGGATTTGTTTTAGTGACGTTTTTGATTTCTACATCTGAAGATAGAGAGTAGAATACGTGGTCATTACTGCTCGTTCCTTGGGACTCTTTGATCTCTAGGGTACCACCCGAGCTTCCGTCAAAGTTATTGGTAGAAGACAGAGTATTTCTCACATCCCCGTGTGCTGGGTATAGGGGAAGAAGCACAAGAGAGCAAAAAATCCCTAAGGAAAAGTTTTGCTTCATAGGATTTTATTTTTTTCAAAATTCAGAAAAATTGGTGCTTGGAAAAGAAGAAAAAGAAAAGCACTCCAACCGATAAAAGATTTTTAAAAAAAAATCAAGAGCGATAGGAAATATAGACATTTGTAATTGGGAAATTACAAATGTCTAATGAGTGTTGAAATTATAAATCATAAACAGAAAGTATCTCTAATAAAAAGATATGCTTTCTATATTTTAGAAGTATAAAGATCCTCCAGCATTCGCGTGATAGTTTCTAGAAGAACTACGGACATCCAACCCCCCTTCTAAGAAAACACTGCAATGGGAGTTGATAGTGTATTTCCCAGATCCTTCGCATAAGAATGCTTGTCTTGCCAAAGTAGTGGATGGGGTCACCCAAGGAAGAGGGATAAGACTACTTGCCTTTTTGACAATCTGTGAGGTTGTACAGCTAGGGTTATGTCGGTACACATCTCCAACATACGTCATAATTAAATCATAAGTGAGAGTTTTTTTAGGCGTATATCCGTAGAACTTCATACCCAGGGGAACAGAGAGATTTGCCAAATAGCTGTTCGAAAATCTACGTGCTCTCGCTCCTTGTTCCTCAAATTCTGTCTGATTTGCATAGACACCTTGTAATTTCACAAAAGGTTCAGCAAATTTTAAGAATCCTTTTGTTGCTGTAAATGCTAGAGGTAACGAACAGTATAGCTCCGAAGCATAGCACCGTGTATTCCAAAGTCCTTTATTTAGAGTTTTGTCCTGATGCCTGACGGTCATAGTATTTTTATCGAAGATAAAGTTAAACTGGCCATAGAACATCACAGGAAAGTCTTTAGATAAGGTTTTTAAGAACCTTGGCCTAAACACAGAAGTTCCTGATAGAAAACGTGCAATAGGTAATAGGGGAGTGATGTCTTCAAAGTATACCGTCCCTGCGTAAGTATCCGTATGTACTTTGGCATTGTTTTTGTCTTTATCCCTTCCGAACATCTGACAAAATCCAGCGACCACCTTGCAGTCAGTAAACAAATCTTTTTGCAGACCTACAGCATATCCAGAACTGATATGTCGGAATTGGCGCCTGTTGTTGTTGTGGCTTTTATGTAGGAAATTGGAAATGGCAGATCCCCAGAAACCTGAAGTATCTGTGTGCGCTGCCACAGTTTGTGTTAATCTTTGCAAACTATGGGCATTAGTCGCTGTACCCCATAGAGTGTTGGGGACTAGTGAAGTAACTTCAACTCCCTCATCTGTAAAAGGAATATATCCCATAGGAGACCATGAGAATATAGCAATTTTACTTGGATTCTCTGTTTCCTTAGCAGGCATATCTACCCAATTAAGGGACCACTCTCCCTGATAACCACGATGTTCGTTCAAAGATGAAGTAAAGCTATTTGCTACGTTGGCTGTACTTCCTGTAGGAGTAGACACAACTATCATCTCCTGTTTGACAGGAGTAGATAAAGCAGGATCCTTATAAAGAGTCTCTTCTGTAGTGAGTGTTAACGTTGAAATAGTAACATTTTCCCCAGATTTAGATAAGGGAGTTGTGGTTTTAATAGTGGCAACAGCCTTAGGATCAATTTTTGTCATATCAACACAAAGTGATCCTATAGATACTGCTCCAGAACATTGAAGTTCTGTATCTTGTCCCATACGTACTTTAGAATCCGCAGTACTTTGAGACAAAGAAGCAACGTTAAGTGCCCCGCCGTCCTCTAAATGCAAAGTTCCTGTTGTTAGGGTAATGGGTTGATTGATAGTCGAACGACTGCGTACACCAGTACCTGGCATGTACTTTCCGGAGAATACTATAGTGCCATTATAGGTAATAGGAGCTGCTGCAGTTTCTTCTCCTTGTTTAGAAGTAAGTTCCTGTGGGTCAGGATTATTGATTGTAAGAGAAGAACCTGGATTAGATGCTTGCGAAGTAATTGGATCATAGAAGTACACGGTCCGACCTTCTCCAGCACGTAGTTTAGTGATGTTCGCAGTATTTTCTAGGTTAATAGAATTATTCGTTGAAGACTCTCCTGATCCTACAGTATTACCGTAGAAAATAATGTCCCCACCATCTGCTGATAATGCAAGATTCCCTCCTGCACCCACGTTGATTGCTCCACCGTTAGTACCAGCAGAGTTTTTATAGAAGTAGGTAGCATCATGAGTTGCTTGGATATCGATATTCTTACCAGAGATAGCTCCGCCTTTTCCTGTAGCTGAGTTTTCCAAGAATACCGTAGTACCATTATCTTTTAGAGTGATAGTAGAGTTGTCAGCTGGGAATGTAGGTGATGCAGCACCTTCTAATAAAGTAACTAGTTCGTTATTACTTCTGACATTTACCGTGGTATGAGGTGATGTAGCTAAAGAATATGCTAAAGCATGAATCCTTCCGGTTGCACCTTCAACTGCTGGTGTATGACTTGATGAAGAAGAGTCTACAGTTGGTTGAGAATTAACTTCATTATGATCTTCAGAAGCTGCAGGTACTCCAGGCTGATGAGTAGGGGCTGTGGTTTCTATAGGTGTATTTACAACAGGATGTTCAACTGGTTTGGGTTGTACTTCTGAGATTTTCTCAGGTTCTTTATGTTCAGTTTCTTCAGGACCTTTTTGTTTCTCTATTTCCACTGCCTCTGGAGCTACTGAGTAACAAATAGCACCCCCGTCACCAGTATTGTGGTTATTGTAAAAGCCAACAGCGGAATTGCCATAAATCGTCAAGTTGCCGGAGCAGTTAACTGCTCCTTGTCCCTGTGTGCCACATGGACAGTTGGCAAAACATAAATTATTACAAGCTGTTAATACAGTGTTTTTAGTGTTTGCGGAGTTATGGATTGCAGCACCAGTACCTAGTAAACCGATGTTATAGAATATAAGATCGTGTCTTGTCCCCGCGGTTTTTGAAGAAACTCCTTCTGAAGATGAAGGAACGAGCGCTTTATTTCCGCAAAAACCTAAAAAGCCTGCTGTATTGCTAAAACAACTGCAATTTTGACTTTGCTCTTTCCCAGATGCTTTTAGTTCAGAGATTGCTTCGGCCGTATCGGTATCTCTTTTAACTTTATTTGTGGCTTCCTCTGTATCTTTAGGAAAAACTAAAGGAAGGGTGACAATTTCACCTGAAGAGGATTTTAGAGCCGCAACTTCTGGCTTTTCTGAGGCTGGCTCAGTAGAACCTGAAGGCATAAGGCTAGGAGCTGAAGTGCCTATAGATATTCCTGGAGGCAAGCTCGGCATCGCAGTATCAACGTTTCTAATGCGAACATTGTCACTCAGAACATACAAAGTCCCTACAGAGTTAGAGGAGTTTGCCGAGTAAAAAGGACGCTCTGATGTCCCCCCATCATAGCTGCCATCTGCTCCCATATTTGCTTCGTTGGGCGTTGGAGGAGGCGGCGGCGGAGGCGGCGGAGGCGGCGGAGCTGGTGGTGGCTCTACGGGTCCTGGGCCAGATCCTCCGCCACCGGCTCCACCTCCATCAGGATCTGTAGGAGGTGGGGGAGCTAGTCCTGGTTGTTCACTACTTGAACCAGGGCCTGCTGGCGTGGTTGGTGCTGGTGGTTTAGGGGAAGGAGCTGGTGATGGAGAGACTGGTATGCCAGGAAGGGGACGTGGTGGTCTACCACCACCACAATCATCATCTACTCCTCTTAAGACAGTCGCTGCATCATATATAGATCCATCTGGCATAATAATGGGAGGGATGGGGATGCCTTCCGGTAGCGTCGATAAAAAGCTCGTGTAGTGGGACGCTAATTCGTTATGAGATAAGTTATTATCCGCGAATACGGAACAGGGCAAAGGCAAAAAGATCGAAGAGATTAAGACCCCATGCAGAGAGAATTTCATAAGTAGGACTTGGGTATGAGACAGTCTTTTCTCTCGCAATAGAAAAAAAAAGAAAAAAATCAAGAAAGAAGAAAAACCCTGCCCTAGAGAAGGGCAGGGAAGAAAAGATTAGAAGTGAATTTTTGCACCACAGTCAGAGTTATAGCTATATGAGGAATTTCTGCGTTCAAAGTTGCCTTGAGCGAAGACTTCAAGAACGTCACTAAGGAAATAACGTCCAGAACCTTGTACGGCTACAGCCTGTTTATTAAGAGACTGCGAGCATGTTTTCCATGGTGTTAAGCCACCAATAACAAATGTTGTTAAATTTTGTGGGTTTAGACGAGCAACATCTGCAGAGTACAGAACGGAAATATCATAAGATAAAATATTTTTGGGGCACTTACCTGTGAACTTTATCCCAATAGGTAGAGACAGATTAGCTAAACAGGCATTCGAGAATGAACAACTACGTAAGCCTGTTTCTGTGAATTTTTTCTCTTCAGCATAGACTCCTCGTAATTTGATAAATGGTGAGATCATTTGGAAAACTTTAGCTGATTTACGTAATCGATAGATAAAGGTATTACTGATTTCTCCGGATAATGCGTAGTTGGACCATGCTCCTTCCGTAAGAGTATTGTCATTATGGTAGATAATAAGGTCATTTTTACTGTGGCTATAAGTAATTTGACCAGAGACAATTACTGGAATTTGAGAAGCAACATTGGTATCTGAAGGACATGAATGGGAATTTCCACAAAGGAATCGCCACATAGGCATAGTGCCCAGATGATGACCATAAACAGAACCTGATAGAGATCTCTGCTTCAAATGGCTATTAACATAGTCTTTATCTCTAGCAAACAGTTGGCATAAAGCAGCACTAAAGACATTATCAGAAAGAGTTTGTTTATTGATGCCAATTGTGTAACCAGAACTGTTATGGCGATAACCACGCTCTAGTTGATTTGGATCTATATGCAGAAAGTTTTTCATTCCTACAACCCAAAATCCATCATGAGTAACCGTATTGGTAGCTACAGACTCTACAGCACGACTTACGGAATTCAAATCAACAACATTGCCCCACAGGCTATTAGGGACCAATGAAGTCGTGATTTCTTGAGATCCTCCAAAAGGAATATATCCTACAGGTCTCCAATGAACAGTTGCTATTTTTTTCCCAAGAATCGTAGTTCCTCCGGATGTGGATCCAGGAGTTGCTGCCCAGTCGATAGTCCACTCTCCTTGATAGCCTTTGTGTTGTTGATGTTCTTTATGAAGAGTCCCAGGAACATTAGAAACAACCAGTTTAGAGACATCCTTTGCTGATAATGTCAACAATTCTTGGTTAATAGGGTGGGCTAGTGCCGGGGTATTATAGAAATCTTCGTTCCCAGTAATGCTAATAGCACCCGATAAGGTAATAGTACCGTTGTTTCCTGTTGTGGTGATTTTTGACGGTATTGGGGAAACAAAGTCATGAACAGTAAGTTGTAAATTATTAAGAGTCACATTTTCAGAAGTTTTAATACTAGATGTCTGATCCAAAACAACTTTAGACCCAGCAGTCTGTGTTAATGACTTTGCCTGTAATTCCGCGCCCTCTTCTAAAGACAATGCTCCCGAGCTAAGCGTTATAGGTTGAGTGACTTTGGAGACATGCTTTCCATATCTGTTAGGACCGTCTATATATCTTCCGGAAAATACAATCTTCCCATTGTAGGCATTTGCTCCTTCAACCTTGTTCATAGTTAGAGCTTCATTAGATGTGCCTTCTACGGTAATAGGGTCGTAGAAAATGAGAGAACGCCCTTCCTTTGCACGCATTTGAATGATTTTCCCATTAGCACCAATGTTAATCGCATTGTTTACACGCCTGTTATTTTGCGTAATGGTATTCCCTTTGAAAATGATGTTACCACTCTCAGCAGTAAGATCTAATTCACCACCCCCTGTAATAGAAATAGCCCCGCCTTTTTGGCCCCCGTGGTTATTCTCAAATAATGTAATTCCTCCAGCCTTTAAAACTAGCTTATCAGCATGGATAGCTCCACCTGAAGTTGCCGCTGAATTATTGGAAAAAACTAGCGAGTTATTTTGTTGGATAGTCAGTATAGCTGCTGTAGCCCCTGTTTTTTTACATGTGATAGCCCCACCGTGAGTAGTGCAGTGATTACTATCAAACACAACTTTAGTGTTCTGTTGGATATTTGTTGATCCAACACTGTTAATAGCACCTACTCCTGTATTTGCTGAAGGACAGGATAGAAAAGATAAGCTAGAAAATCCCGAGAGAGTCAAAGCTTTCCCATCAGCAGTCGTACTTATAGCAGCACCTGCTGCTGTAGATGTAATGTTTTGGAATAGCAAAGCAAAGTTACCTCCAGTAAATGTCAAAGCACCAGCTGTATCTTTAAAGCAACTAGTATTAGCAGGGAGTGTAGATTTGATATTAATAATCGACACATCTCCTGTTAGGGTATAAGTTGTCCCTCCAGCTGTGGTTGTTGTTTTGGAAGAAAATTGGCCAGCTCCTGACGAGCCGTCCATACCATCGGAAGATGCTAAGTTTGTAGCGTGAGCAAATACATGCGCAGCTAAAAATGTTGTGAAAGATGAAAAGAATAGAAACCCATGAAGAGAACTTCTCATAAATACATTCCCCGTTGTTTTGTAGGAAAAAATATTTATGCTTCTGGGTAGGAAAGAGGTTATGAAAAGACGCCCTACGCAAGATAGCACAATTTATACTAAAAATTTTTTGGTGTTAAATATCTAAAAATTAATCTTAGTCCCTAGGTCTACATTGTAGTTATAGAAAGACCTACGGAGTTCTATAGTTGCTGTTGAAAAAATGTCTGCGAATTGTGTGAGAGCTAAATTTCCAAATCCACGGAATATAGCAGCATGTTTATGAAGGTTTGTTGCTATCGTCGTCCAAGGTAGTATGCCGCCAGAAAGAAGGTGGGTAACATTGTTAGGATTATCGCGGAAGATATCCCCTGAATACATAGCTGATAATTCATAGGAGAGACTCTGCATAGCACTGCCATGGATTTTTAGCCCTATAGGCAGAGCAAGACTGCGTAATCTACTCCCACTAAATGATCTTCTTTTTATACCTTCCTCTTGGAACTGTACTTGATAAGCAGAAATCCAATGCAACTTAATAAAAGGAGAAGCGTAATGGAAAAAAGTGTGAGTGTTGTCTAAAGAAAAGGTAAGAGAAGTGCCAATTTCTGCAGAATATCCATAGGTGTTCCAGGAACTTGTGGTAGTTGTCGTATCCATATAGCTCACATGCATACGATTTCTATTATGACTATAAGTCGCTAAAGCATGAAAAGTAATGGGGAAACTTCTAGGAATCAAACAGAGCACTCTAGGTCTATAAGTTGAAGTTCCTGAGAGAAATCTTACAATGGGAAGAAGAGGACGCGTGTGTTGGAAATATAGGGAGCCTGAGAAAAATTTATTGTTAACCTTACCATGCGCGTGATCTTCTGTACTGCCAAATAATTGCGATATCCCTACACGAAATATATCGTCATCAAGAGTTTGTAATTGCCCGCCTATAAAGTAACCCAAACTTTTATGCAGAAATCCTTTAGCGCGATCATTGCCAGCTTGTTCCTGAAGTCCTGTAATTGCCGATGCCCATAGTCCTGATTCTGATAAAGGTAAGGCTTCAAGATCTATAGCACGTTGTGATGTTCGTGTATCTAAATACAGAGACCATAGGCTATTAGGAACTAAGGAAGTCATGAATTCCTCTGTTCCCCCTTGAAAAGGTACATAGCCTGAAGGACGCCAAAGCAATTGCATTTTTTTCATAGCATTATGGTTGGCATCTTGAGGTTGTTGGTCCCAAGATATTTCCCAATTTCCCTGATAACCACGGTGAGAGATCATAGTCATATGTGGAGATGTAGGAACCTCAGAAACCATAATGTTTTCTAAGCTCGGCACGGTAATATGTGCCAAGTCAAACTCTGTTTCTTGAGCAAGAATCTGTTGGTTATAAAACATCTCATCATCCAGATGAACAACGATAGGCCCACCTATATGCACGGTCGCAGTAGGGTTAGTGCCTGAGATTTTCACAGGAGGTATTTTCATATTCTCCATACTCATATGGAGATTACAGATGTCTGCTCCTGATTCCACAGTCAAAGCAGAACCTCTATCCAAAAACAATAGAGAACGAGGTTTCTGTTCTAAGGAACGTGCTTGCACAATTGCTCCAGGATGAAGACGTAAGGATCCGGATTCTAAAGAGACAGGTTGAGGAAATCGCGAAGTCCTTGATATCTCAGAAGTATTATCTAAAGGAAGAAATTGGATGGCACCATGAAAAGTGGTCCCACCATTGGGAGCGTTGATTTTTAGTGGGGTATTTACAGAACCTTCTGAAGTAATAGGGTCATTGAATATAATAGAAGATCCTGCACGTGCATTAAGAAACAAGCATTTTGCATTATTGCTTAAGTGAATGCTATTTTGGACTATATCACCGTTAGTAACCGTGTGGTTGCCAACGAAGACCATATCTCCAGTATTTGCTGTGAGGCTTAAACTTCCAGAGGGGGCAATACAGATAGCCCCGCCTTTGCTCTGTGCGCGATTTCCACGGAAAGTCATACCGTGATTTGTAGTCAATACAACACTATTTCCGTAGATAGCCCCACCGCTTCCTAATGCAGAGTTTTCACGAAACTCTGCACTATTATTCGCAGTCAATAAAAGATTATCTGCACAAAAGGCTCCTCCATTTTTTTTAGAGCCATTTTTCGCAACTATCAGAAACTCAATTTGATTAAATGATACCCTGGGAGTTGAAGCTCCAGCTTTTGTGGATTTTACACAAGAAATAACTCCACCATCTTCTAATGATGTATTCTCTTCGAATATTGCAACAGAAACGTCCGTAAATAGTAAAGAGCTGTTAGAAACAATTGCTCCCTTGCCGCTATAATTAGCAGGGGAAGAACGAATAATCAAATCGTCTACTTTACTGATGGTTATGCTTTTTCCATCGACTGCTGAGTGAATGCACACACCCTCAGCTGTAGAATTCAATCTGCTAATTCTAAAATCGTGGTTAGCACAATCAAAAACCCAATTCCCAGAAGAATGAGTGAAGACGCTTTTGTTGGCTGTGACTAAATTCGCAGTATCTTCAAAGACAAAATCTTTAATTAGAGTAAAAGAGGTTTGCTCGGGGTTATCCGTTTTCTGTATTCTAAAAGTTTCACTAGATGATGAGCCGTTAAATCCATGGTCGACATTTTTAGGCTGTGCGTCGTCGGCAAAGAGTTGATTTCCAAAGGATAAGGCAAAAGAGGAAATTAGCAAAACTCCATAAATAGAGTTTTTCATACGTATTTCCTACATATTTTGCAGCTCTATATGGAATAGGATAAAGGAGAAAATAAAGCAAGACTTAACGTGTCTTTCCCTGATCCATAAGATAAATATTTCCTATTCGAATAGGTGCTGTTAAAATCGCAGCATGGACCCTAAGTTACCACTGCAAGTGCGTGAAGATCCTCGAAGTTCATAAGTGAAATTCCCAAATATAGAAAAATGAGGAGTATACGCACGATGATTGCCACAACGGACTAGGAGCCCTTGACGAGCAAGATTTGTTCCACATGATCGCCAATTTGCCCCCAATGGGGTGCTTAACAAATACACATCACTATGAGGATTATGTCTCACTAAATCTGGAGAATAGGCTACTGATACGTGGAAATCATTTTTTCCTTTTAGTCTACTTATATGGACACCTATGGGTAATGAGAGATTTACTAAGTCACTACTTGCAAATTTTCTACCATATGCAATGCTGTCTTCATTAAAATCTTCCTGATGGGCATAGATGGCTTGGATATTTAAGAACGTTCTTACTCGTAAGGTTCTAGTTGGAACTTTTATAGATCCTCCAAATTCTAATCCAAAACAATCATTAACCCATTCTCCTCTAAGGACAGGGTATGAGGTGCCTTTAGGAGCGTATTTCTCAGTCATTTTTGTTTTCATATCATTCGAAGTATGACAGTAAGTGAATTGCCCATGCAATCTTAAGGGAAGAGAAACTGTATTATACTGATAATATACTGCTCCCAAATAACTATGCGCATTGCTGCGTGAAGCTATCTCGTTTTTATCCCTTGTAAATAACTCACAAAATGCACCACCAAAAATATTTTCAGATCGTGTTTCTCCAGAAAGTCCTACTACATATCCTCCGCTAGCATGATGAAATTTCTGTTTCTTAGGAGTACGTTGTTTATAAATTAGGTTTGCTAACCCAGCTCCCCAAAGACCTTTACGATATCTGGAGGTGCTTAAGTTTGCATGCATGAGATTTTGTACAGATTGCACATCTGAGAAACATCCCCATAGAGTATTAGGAACGATATCCCCTTGGCGCTCTGGATTAACTTTATATCCCGTTTGCTTCCAAACGAGGGTTGCACCTTGCGTGCCACCTGCGGTTTTGGTTATAGGTGCCCAGTTAACAATCCATTCTCCTTGATAACCATATTGCCCCTCCACCAGTTGTTTTGTTGTATTTTCTGGTTCCGATAACAAATCTATATTGTGTTCTCTAGTTTCTCCAGAAGTGTCCGGTGTAGGCAAAGTAATCACACCGTCTGTGGGGGCGGTAACATCAATAAGATTGGGGTAAGAAATAGTTTTACTGAAGATAGGGGATTCGTAAAAAGAAGAATCAGAAGAGGTGAGAGTTATGCTTTTGATTGTAACGTTCTTAACGCCATTGCCAGCTTGTGTGGCCGAGTTTTTGATTTTAACAGGAGTACCCCCCCCCCCCCCAATAAGGAGGAAATATCAACATAGAGATCTGTAAGAACTACTCCACCTACAGTCGCTGTAGGACTTGTAGATTTTTTGGATCCTGTGACTTCTAATGTAGTCCCTAGATCCATAATGACTTTAGACCCTGCTTCTTGTTTAAAGCCCGCAGTATTTACGATAGCACCATCTTTGATTACCAAAGAACCTGATTTTAGAGTCAGTGGTTGATAAAAATTAGATGTGAAATTTTTAGGTTCCAATTTCTCATTATCTGTAAGCTTTTCTCCAGAAAAAACAATAGCTCCTGTACAAAGCTGATTCAGGCTATTGTTGATAATTAATTCAGTTTCACCCGTACTACCTACAGAAGTACTTGTAATAGGATCATAAAAATAAATCCCATAGCCTTCACACGCATTGAGCGTGCCTATTTCTGATGAGCCTGCCAAATCTATGGAATTTCTCAAGGTTGTTGTAGTGGCAGGTGCAGGCGTATCTGTAACAGTTATAGTTTTATTCCCTTCAAAGACAATATCGCCTCCTTCTGCAGATAAGTGGCACTTTCCAGAAGAGGTTACACTAATAGCACCTCCCACGCTAGTTTTCCCTAGAGAATAATTGTTACTAAACAAAGTAGGGCCGCCAGAAATGATATGAAGAGTTTTAGCACAGATAGCTCCTCCAGATGAAGTAGCTTTTGTCCCACTACAACTATTGTTGGAAAAAATTAGCTCGCTATTGTTCTGAAATGTTAAAGTGTCGGAATTGTGACTAGAATAAATAGCGCCACCGCTTAAATCAGTAGGTTCATATGAATCTCCTGGTGATGCAAAAACAGAACGTTTTGTGGTATTATTAAGGAAGGCTACTTTGCCATTGTTGGCGATCACAGATTCTCCATGCGAATAAAGTGCACCACCACGTTTTGTGCACGTATTGTCTTTGAAAATAACCTCAGAGTTATTTTGGATATTTAAGATAGGGGAGCCGTCTTTTGGGGACCTTTCTAAAGGTAGATCTTCCGCAAGTTCCATTTCCAAAGGAGGTTGTGCAGGAGGGGAGATAAGAGCACAAAAAATAGCTCCTCCAGAAGAAAAACTACTAGAGGTTTTTTTATAAGAAAGATTTCCAGAAAATACTAAGGATTCAGAGCAGTTTTGTATGGACAATCCAGAGCAGTTAATAGCTCCCCCATTATCTGAAGAATTATTACCTTGGAACCATAACTTTTTAGTTTGGTCAAAAGCTGCATTTCCTCCGATACAGATAGCTCCATTGCCAGATGAATCAGCACACTGATAACAAGCAAAATTAGAAAATCCTGAAACAGTCAAATCTCCAGTATTACTTGCGCGAGTTCCTACGGAAATAGCTCCAGCAGTACCGTTAATAGTTAAATCTGAGAAATACAAGTTGTTACTATTTCCAAGTAATGTAAGGGTTGAGCTAGAGCAAAAACAACTGCTAGCTGGTGAATCAGATGGGGGAGATGCAGTTGTAATGTTGCAGAAACAAATATTATCTACACAATTGTAAGAAGAACCTGTGTAGCCTTGAAAGGGGCCTTCTTCAAAATTCCCATTGTAACCTTCAAATAGGTCTATAGGTGATGTAGATCCTTGAGAAAAACCTGAGAAAGAAGATAGAGCTATTCCAGAAGCTGCTAGAATCCAAAGAGAAATATTTTTCATGATTCAGAAGTAATGGATATCAGAATATTCTCAAACAATCAAAAAATTAATTAAATGTCAATAACATCAGATAAGAAACTATGTCTACAATATTGTTGGGGGAAATAGTAGGAATTCTTAGTTACTCTACCATAACGGAAATGATAGAGTAACTAAGAAGAATAGATAATTTAGAATTGGAGCTTTGACCCTACTTGAACGTTATAAGTTTTAGAAGATCCTCTGAGTTCAAAACGGAACTGACTGAACATTTCCATCTTTCTAGAACATGCATAGTGATTCCCACCAGATATAATGAACGCCTGTCTTGCCAGATTTGTAGCAGGCACTTCCCATACAGCTACTTTTGGATTGTTTAGTAAAACAGCTGTACTATGGGGATTATTTCTAATGATGTCTGGGGAGTAAGCAATAGTTACGTTATACACCGCTGGATCATCATCTGATAGCCTTGAGAATTTTATTCCTACAGGCAGGGCAACATTGGCAAGATGGCTGCTTCTGAAAGATCTTCCATCTGCTTTGTTATTTTCTTTGAAGTCTCCCTGATGACCATAGAATATTTGCAAATTAATAAATGGTTCAACACTGTCAAACAACCACTCATCACATAGGTTGAAAATCGTCCTTCCCCCGAGCTCCATTCCTACACTATCATTGCCCCAATTACCTTGAGTTGGTGAGTATGTCACACCTATAGGAGCATATTTGCTAGTCAACTTGGTCTTCATATCATTTGAAGTATGACAGTAGGTTACTTGTCCGTGAAGATATAATGGTGTTGCAATACAGAAAATCGAACGTGAGAATTTTTCCCAAAAGTTGTATGAAGTCGCATACTGATAGTACAGAGAACCACTGTAAATTGTGGCATGTGCATTAGAAACTAGATAATCCTTATCTTTAGCAAATAATTGACAAAAAGCTAAACTTAGAACATCTCCGTAAGAATTTTCACCTAAGACTCCTAGGGCATACCCCCCGCTCATATGGCGGAAATTTCTACGAGATTCAGAAACCGCACTTCTGTGTAGGAAATTTCCCAATCCGGATGCCCAGAAGCCTCTTTTATATTGGGAACCATCAATGGCAGTATGGATAGCATTCTGTATCCCTCTAATATCGGCAAAGGATCCCCATAGTGTATTAGGGACTAAAGAACCTTGGCGTTCTGGGCTAGCAATGTAGCCGGACGGTTCCCATGCTATTTGTACTTTTTTTGTCCCATTAGTGACTCGTAATTCTTCAGTAGCCGGTGCTAGGGTTACAGTCCATTTTCCTTGGTAACCATAATGGCCTGAGGCATTTTGTGAGGATACTTGGTTGTCAGCAAGTATGAATCCTGATACCCCACCAGTACCGCTTTGTATTGTGACAACATCAGGAAAGGTCTGATTGGATCCAAAAAGTAGAGATTCATAAGAATTTCCTGTAGTGTCTACGAGATGTACCTGGTTAACAGTAGCAGTGGCACTTGTACCTTGGGCTTTAATAACAGCAGGTGTACGGGTTGTTTTTGAACTGCCTGTAGAATAAAGTAAGGATCCGACATTAATATCTAAATCAGTAACAGTAATGTTAGCGTTGGCACTAGCACTTCCCGTTCCCGTTACTGCTGCTGCGCCAGGGGAGCTCATCATAATTTTATTTGTTTCGGCAATGAGATTAGATGCAGCTACTACACTGGGAGCCGTGGGAGTTTGCAAAGTGGTTCCTAAGTCCATAACTAATCTGGAACCAGATTCCTGAGTAAATGACGTTACCTCTACAACTACACCTTTTTCCAAAACCAAAGATCCTGCTTTTAAAGCCACAGGCTGATTGATAGTGGATTTTAAATTAGTATTTTCTGGTGCTATTTCCTGTATTGCTAATGTTTGGACTTGAGAATCAGAAGATTGGCCATCTCCAGAAAAGATAATCGCTCCTGTATAGACAGCACCATTAGAAGTATCATTAATATTTAATGTATTTCCGTTCGATCCATCCTGTACTAGAGCCAATAAATTTGAGGTAGAAGTTGCTGAGTTAGATGTGCTTGTAATAGGGTCATAAAAATAGATCCCATAGCCCTCTTTAGCATTAAGCTTAGAGATTTTTGCTCCAGCTCCTAAATCGATAGAGTTTTTGGTAGTGGTAGGTGTTCCTTGAGATTTTGTTTTCTGACTTCCAGTTTGGATTGTCGTATTTCCTTTGAAAATAATATCCCCACTGTCTGCTGTTAAACTACAATCTCCGCCATCAGCTATTGAGATTGCCCCACCTTTAGGGGAGGCCGTTGCTGTTGCTGAGTTATTGATAAATGTCGTTTTACCTCCAGAGACAATCACAAGATTTTTTGTACAGATAGCCCCACCTTTATTCTGGGATGTATTACCAGAAAAGGTTATCTCCCCATTGTTTTCTAGAGATACTGTTCCTGAGGTAGTGCAAGAGTAAATAGCTCCTCCACATCCTGTGGATATTTCTGGTGCTTGTTTAGCTAAAGGAGCCGACTTTTGTGAAGTGAGTGCTTTTATGTGTACGGATTCCAGAACAGATGGTATGGGGTGTGCAGAATTCTCTTTTTCTACATGTTCTGCTTTTTCTATTTTCTCTATGGGGTCTTTACTAAGATTCTCGTCAGAATGACTTACAGAGAGTTCATTAGTTTCAGTGGCTTTTTTGGGTTTTGGAGTCGCTAGCGCAGTATTAATAGAGTTATTGATAAAGCTAACGCTATCGTTATTTGCAATAGTGGTTATCCCATGAGAATATAGCGCACCACCTTGTTCTCCAGCAGAATTTCCAGAGAAGATGACATTGCTATTTCCAGTGATCGTTAGGATGTGGGCATCATTCTCTGTATTATTCTGGTTGTTTGATGCTTGAACTTGACCAGAGATCTTAGGCAGAGAAGCTTCTTTGCTTTTATTTAGATCATTAGAAATTACAGCTGCTGGAGCATCTTGACAAAAGATCGCTCCCCCGGACTTTGCTGAAGAGTTGTTTGAGAAATTCACACTTATTGAACTTCCTTCTAGTGTGAAGACCCTAGAATTTATAGCTCCTCCTCCATCAGAAGAAGCATTATAGTTAAATTGGATATTTGTATTATCTTTAAAAGTAATTCCACCCGCGGCTTTTATAGCTCCTCCGCGAGTAGAACCTATTGCAGATAGGTCCACTTTTTCTGGAGGACAGTAAGAACATGAGAAGCTAGAACAACCTGATACCTTTAAATTACCAGATGTTAAAGTTGGTTCTTGTAGGGTTTGCTTGGAGGCAAGCAAAACACTGATAGCCCCAGATGGGGGGAAACTAGGTTGTGTTGCCTCTGGTTCTGCTTCAACCATATGGGATTCTACAGAGGAATCAGTGAGCACATTAATAGCCCCTGGTACTGGTGTTGCAGCCGGCGGCTGTTGATCAGGAATCTTTGTCAGAATACTATCGAAAAGTAAGCTATACCCATTTCCTATGAACGTGAGGTCGCCAGTAGTAGAAAAACAACTAGTCGTTAATCCAGACCCTAGATCTTGCATGCCCGCATTTTTAATGCTGACGTTCCCAGTGAGATTATAGGTAGCAGATTGAGAAGTAGACTTTGGTGTGAACTCTTGTGTAGTGGTGCTCCCATCATAACTATCTTTGGAAGATAAGTTCATAGTTTCATTGGCAAATGTACAAAATGATGAAAGAGTAATTCCGGAAGATATTAATAACCAGAGAGAAAGGTGTTTCATAGTCAAAGTCTGGACATATTATTATGTAACTACAAACGATCAAAAAAATAATTTAAAGTCAAGGGAAAGAGAGGGAAAGTCATTAAGACTAAATGTCCCCGTCTCTTCATAGAGACGGGATAGGATGTTAAAAGCAAATTTTGGATCCTAAATTAACGTTATAGGTATGAGAAGAACCTCGAATTTCAAAATTGAATTCCCCAAGTAGGAGAATGTTCGGGCTATACATATACCGATTTCCTGTACGCAAGATGAACGCTTGTCGAGCAAGATTAGTTCCCTTACTGACCCATTTCGCTACATTGGGATCATTAAGTAAGTGTGCATGAGATTCTGGATTACTTCTAATCACATCCGGAGAATAAATTAAGGTTAGATTGTAAGAAGCATTTTCTTTTTTAGAGTGTTTTTCAAATCTTATGCCCAAGGGAAGAGATAAGTTTGTTAAACTACTACTATCGAAATATCTTCCATAGGTACTATCGTTTTCTTGGAAATCTCCCTGATGTGCATAAATCAGTTGCAGTTTTAAGAAAGGTGCATAGTTATCAAAGATTCTTGAGCATGGGGTGCTAATAATAGTAGAACCTTCGCACTCTACAGCAAGAGTGTTATTTCCCCAATCTCCTTTAAGTTTAGGATAAGTAACCCCTGCAGGAGCATAGGTAGTTGTCATCTCCGTTTTTACTCTATTGGAAGCATAAGTATAAGAAAGCAGTGTATTAAGAGTTACCGGTGATGTAATCCCTAAACAACTCCATCCTTTCCAATAGTTGGTATGTTGATAACATAGAGATGTTCCGTAAGCCGTAGCAGAATTTTTAGAAACTAAGAAATCTTTGTTAGAACTAAAGATCTGAAAGAAACTAACGCTGAGAGTATTGTCTTTGTTCGTTTTCCCAAGTATTCCTAAACTATAACCTCCGCTGTTATGTCGGAATTTTTGACGATCTCCAGAAGAACTTTTGTGTAGGAAATTTCCCAATCCGGATGCCCAGAAGCCTAGACAACGCTGATTATTATGAAGGTTATTCTCTATTAGATTATGAACAGCACGAATGTCAGAAAAGTTTCCCCAAAGAGTGTTAGGGATTAAAGAACCCTTGCGTTCTGGGTTCACCTTGTACCCTGATTCCTCCCAAGATAATGAAACAGTTTTATTTCCGTTTCCAGATTTTGCATTAGCATCAGACCAAGTGACTGTCCATGTTCCCTGATAGCCATAGTGTGGTAGAGGAACCTGCTTGGTAGAATCTACTGTGTTTCCTGATATTACAGATAGTATATGACTTGCAGGTGTCCCTGAAATGTTAATAACATTATTAAAGGTTTTGTTTTTTCCAAAATTAGGCGATTCATAGCTGTTGCCACTACTGTCTACTAGGCTGATAGCAGTCACTGTAGCTGTTTCACTGGTTCCTTGTGCTTTGATAGTAACCGGATGCGACTCATTAATCATAGAACCTACGTTAATCCCTAACGAGGAGATTGTGATGCCTGTAGCAGAAGCAGGTGTGACGTCGTGTGTTGTGGCAGAAGGCACTGATGCGGATAATGTGACATCCTTAGAACTAGATGTTTTTAGTATACTCGATCCCGTTGTTGTTTTAGGAGTTTGGAGAGTAGTTCCTAAATCCATAACAAGTAGAGAACCCGCATCCTGAGAAAACGAATTTACCTCTAAAATAGCTCTGCTTCTTAATGCTAGAGATCCTGCTTTTAAAGCTACAGGCTGACTAATCTTAGATTTCACGTTAAGATTTTCAGTGAGTGCTTCTTCCTGAGAAACCGTGTTTTCTGGAGATACATGTTCTCCTGAAAATACAATGGCTCCAGTGTAAACAGAGGCATTAGTACTATCAGGATTATTAATATTTAATGATTGGGAATTTTCTTTGGACTTTCCAGCAGCTTTAGGCGGCTCACTTGTAATAGGATCATAGAAGAAAATACCATAACCAGACTTAGCACGTAAGTCTTTGAGTGTGCATCCAGAAGATAGATCTATAGAGTTTCTTGTCGTTGTGGGAGGTGACTGTACTTTCTTTTCAGCTTGTTGCTGTTGTGCAGAGGTAGTTATGATAGTATTCCCGTCAAAGATAATGTTGCCACGATCCGCTGTAATGCTACACGTTCCTGAATCTCCCATAATGGCAATAGCTCCCCCTTTAGGTGAAGAGCTCTCTACTGAATTATTAAGAAATAACACGGGACCACCCGATGACAGGGTGAGCTTATTTGCACAAATGGCTCCTCCCTGTGTTTTAGACGAGTTTTCTGTAAACATTAGGTAGCCGTTATTTTCTAATGTTACCATGGAATCACTGGCTCCCGAACAAATCGCGCCACCACCGCATAAAGTTGTTACTTGTGAGACTTCTTGATTTGAGATGGATGCTAAGAGAGGAACAGCAAAATGCTGAGATGATAACGGTATGTTTAAGATGGCTTTAGGTAGGACAGCGTCAATGGATGACTCTGATTCTGCTTTTGGGAAAGTTTCTTTGTCTGCGGGTGTTTTCTCTAATTTCAGATGCTCATCGGAAGAGAGTGAAGCAGGGTTTGAAACTGTAGTAGTTTGTGTAGAGATGTTTTTGGAAAAAACCACACGGCGGTTACCAGAAATAGTAATGTTTTTGTTTGAGTACAAAGCTCCACCAGATTTTGCTGAGGAATTTGATGAAAATGTAGTGGATAGCAAACTACTTTCGATAGTGATTCCAGAACTAGAAATTGCCCCGCCATTCTCTGGAGATCGATTGTTATCAAAAGTTAAGTACGCATTATTAATAAATGTGGAAGATCCCGTGGTTTTGATTGCTCCAAGAGTAGAAGAGGTTGTTTGATTTAAGGGAGGGCAAAACATACAAGAAAAGTTAGAGAATCCTTGGACAGATAGATTTCCTATGTTTTTTGGAGACGTTTCTTGAATATGTATATCTGTAGTTCCCACGCTACTACCCTTAACTTCGATAGCAGCAGGAATGAGTTGAGGGGATGGTGGAGGTGGAGGAGGATTTCCATTCTGAATTGATTTCGTTTGTATATTGTAAAAGTTTAAACTATGCCCGTTTCCTATGAAGTTAAGATCCCCATTAGATACAAAAAAACAGCTAGATGTTAATCCTGTTTCTATCGTTTTAAGGTCAGCGTTCGTAGGTTTTAAACCTGCATTAGCAATCATCACATTGCCAATAACATAGTAATTAGTAGTCGATGTTTTAGTATTGGGTGAGAATTCTTGATTCGTTATGTTGCCGTCATAGCTACTCTTAGAAGAAAGAAGTATATTTTCTGCAGTTGTTTCTCCTCCGTTTGCAAAGGAAAAAGAAGAAGTTAATGCTAGTCCAGAAGAAAGTAGTAACCAAAGAGGAGGACGCTTCATAGTAAACGGTGCTAGTAATTTAAGATGTCTTAAACGGATCAAAAAAATAATTAAAAGTCAAGAAATACAGAAGGATACTGATCCTGAAAACCTGAAGGCTATTCATTAGGGTAGGCCCCATCCCTGTTAGGGGATGGGGGAGGTGAGTGGGTTAGAACTGGATTTTAGAACCCAGGTCTATGTTGTAAGTACGAGCTGATCCGCGGAGTTCGAAGCCGAATTGGCTAAAGATCTCACATCTTGGGGTTATGGAGAAATGATTCCCGGCTTGAGCGATGAAAGCATTTCGAGCCAAGTTAGTAGCTCGTGTGGTCCAGATTGCTGATGAGGGTTCCATGACTAAAGACGTGGTACAGTCAGGATTTCCTCGTGCGATGTCTGGTGAGTAGGCTAAGACCACGTTGAAGGAAGCGTCATGATTTTTTGCGAATCTCTCGAACTTCATTCCGATAGGGAGGGCGAGGTTAGTGAGGCTACTACTATCGAAGATTCTTCCTTGTTCTGTGTTTTCTTTAAAGTCTCCTTGGTGGGCATAGATGAGTTGGAGTTTAGCGAATGGGGTGTAGGTGTCGAATAACCAGGGGTTATTGAGGTCTACAGGCACAGCACCACCGAACTCTAAACCAAAGCAATCATTCCCCCAATCGCCTTTGATGAGGGAGGGGAGGACCATTTTTTCTGGAAGGAAAGCTTTTGTCATTTTGGTTTTGAGATCGTTAGAGGTGTGGGAGTAAGTGAGCTGAGCATTGAATACTAGAGGAGCTTCAGTTCCCACTATAGAGTGGATGAGTTTGTTCCATCCGTTCCACCAAGAGGTGTGTTGGTAATATAGGGAGCCTGCATAGGTGGTAGCCGAGTTTTTGCTTATGAAGTAGTCCTTGTCTTTGCCGAAGAGCTGGCAGAAAGAGGCATTGAGGATATCTTCATTTAGGGTTTCTCCCATGACTCCCACGATGTAGCCGACACTATGGTGGCGGAATTTTCGTCTTGTTTCTGTTGGGGAAGGAGCTCCTTTAGGGCTTTGGACGTCATAGCCACTTCTATGCAAGAAGTTAGCAACAGCGGATGCCCATAGGCCTCGGTGACATTCGGCGCCATCTACACTGACTTCCATAAGATTTTGGATAACACGGAGGTCAGAGAAGTTTCCCCATAGGGTGTTAGGAACTAAAGCACACACACGCTCGGGATTAGCAATGTAGCCCGTATGAGTCCAAATAAATTTTGCTGAATTAGTTTGAGCTGCAGAACCCCATTGAATGGCCCAACTTCCTTGGTAACCATAGTGAGGAAGTTGATCAGTATTATTGGTAGTAGGTGCTGAAACACTTCCACCACTTCCTGTAATAGCTGCAGTGATTCCTGTGATGTCTAGATTTTTTCCAAAAACGGGATACTCATAGCCATTGCCATCGGCATCAATCAGGCTAAGAGAGTCAATAGCGATAGCTTTTTGAGTTGAGTTAAGGGTTTTAATATTAGCTGAAGTAGAGGTACCCCCCCCCCCCCAACGAGGCCACGTTAACCGCGAGGTTTTTAAGCGTTATGCCTTCACCAGAGGATGAAGTTTGTAGGGTAGTATTGGTATCCATGATAAGAGTGGAAGTATTATCACTTTGAGTAACTTGTTTTGCCTCTACAGTGACTCCATCCTTAAGAACTAAAGTGCCTTTCTTTAAAGTAACTGCTTGTCCTAAAGAAGATTTTAGGTTTTCAGCGACTTTAGCTTCTTCTGCTGAAAGTTTTTCTCCTGAGAATACAATAGATCCAGTGTATCCGGTGTCGTTAATATTAACAGCTCCAGATGGAGAAGTAGCATCACATGTTACAGGATCATAAAAATAAATCCCATAGCCTTCCTTAGCTTTAAAAGCATGTGTTGCTGAGTCATTGTTTCCTAAATAAAGAGAGTTTCTTTGTACAGCCCCACTGCTAGATTTTACAGTATTTCCATCGAAGATGATATGCCCTCCTTCTGCAGATAGAGTACATTGGCTTCCTGAAGTGGTAGAGCCTTTATCTATGCAAATGGCTCCACCTTTTCCCGAATTGGTAGAGACGGAATTACCAGAAAATACAGTATGTCCAGCAGAGGTAATGCTAACCACATTCGCACAAATAGCTCCACCTTTTGAGCTTGCAGTATTGTTTAAAAATGAAACTGTGCCATTCCCGGACATAGAAAGAGTTCTTGCTGTTGTTGAAGTATCACAACAACAAATAGCCCCGCTGTTTAGCGCATTTGTGCATAAGAAACTAGAAAATCCCGAAATGGTTACGTTTCCACTCGTCGCCTCAATAGCACACGGTTTGGTGCCAGAAGTAATGCTTTGGAAGCAAATGTCGTAACCATTTCCGGTAAGAGTGAGCGCTGCTGTTGGGGCAAAACAACTTTTATTTGTCGTATTTATATTGGAGAAGCAAATGTCTCCTATACACGTATAGTTACTGCCAGTAAGTTGAGAAAAAGCACCCCCGTTACATACATCAGAGGGGCCTATATTTTGCGCTTGTGCACAACATATGTGACTCGTGGTCATTAATGCTGAAGACATTAATAACCAGAGATTTAGACGTTTCATATATATAGCTCTTGGTAAATTGAGATGCCCCTAACGGATCAAAAAAATAATTAAAAGTCAAGAGGAGGGTTATAAGATCCCTGCCCAGAGAAGGGCAGGGAGTAGGTGTGTTAGAAAAGAATTTTGGATCCCACATTCATATGGACGTTTCTAGATGAGCTTCTAAGTTCAAAACCAAATTGACTGAATATTTCACAACGAGAAGATACTGTCATATGATTACCAGATTGAATCACGAATGCTTGTCTAGCAAGATTAGATGCATGAGTTTGCCAGGAAACATCACTGATAACCAATGACGTTAAGCATCTAGGATTCACACGGTAAATATCAGCAACATACATCAGGGTTAGGTCATAGGAAGCTTTTTCCGTTTCATTGGATCTTTCAAATTTTATACCTAAAGGTAGCGAGAGATTTAATAGATCACTTCCTGAAAATTCCCGACCTTCGTCAGTAGGCTCTTTGAAGTCTCCTTGATGAGCATAGACTAATTGCATTTTCATAAATGGAGAATAGCTATCACATAGGGAAGTTTTATTGCAAGTTACAGGTATAGAAGATCCTAATTGAATTCCTAGACTATCATTACCCCAAGATCCTTTAACAGTAGGATAATCAGTGTACATAGTCTTCATGTTGTTATTGGAATGACAGTATGTCAATTGAGCATCCAAGATTACTGGAATACCACGACAATTCTCTTCTAGACATGCAGGGTTTTTTCCTGAGATCAGATTAGCTAAACTGCACGATTCTCCAATATGCTGAAACAAGATAGAGCCTGCATAAACATTGGCACTATTTTTTGCTACATTATAGTCCTTATCTTTGGTGAATAATTGGCATAGGGAAACGCTAACAATATCCTCGGAAGATGTTTCTGTAGTTGCCCCTAAAGCATAACCGGAGCTAATATGCCGGAATTTTCTTCGTGACCCTGCATTATCCCTATGGAAGAAATTAGACACGTTAGCGGCCCATAGAGATCTACGACCATGAAGGTAACTATCCGTACTCTTTTCCATGAGTTGCTGAATAGAAGTAATATCCATAAAGCATCCCCAAAGACTATTTGGTACTAATGATGCCCGACGTTCTGGATTAGGATTATAACCGGTTTTTTCCCAAGTAAAGGTAGCTGTGGCAGTTTTGGGATCAGCAGTATTATCTTTTTCCCAACTAACAATCCATTTCCCTTGATACCCATAATGTTGTTCCGGAGAAATGGCTACCTTATCAGTTACATTGTCGGTAGTGACAGCATTTTTCCCTAATAGCTTTAATCCTGGAAGAGCAAGAGCTTTGTCTAGTTTGTGGTTTTCATAATAACTACCTTTAGGATCCTCCAAAGTGACCGTCCCTGAAAGTGTCACGCTTTTCCCCGCGGCGGATGCTTCGATAACTGCTAACTTAACACCGTCCAAGGAATTAGGATTAATAGCAAGATCGGTTATCACGGCGTTTTCCGTATCAGCTTTAATTTTTGTTCCTGCATCCATGAATAATTTAGAACCCGCTGATTGTGTGAAAGATTTTGCTTCTATGTTAACGCCTTTACTTAAGATCAACGTGCCAGCAGCTAGCTCTAAAGGTTGTTTAAAAGCAAATTTCAGGTTCTCTGCAACTGCAGACTCTGTTTCTGTAAGTTTCTCACCAGAAAAAAGTACTGTACCTTTATAGGCTTTCCCTTGCTCAGCTTTGTTAATAACTAGAGCATCACCAGCTGCCCCCTCTGCAGTAATAGGATCATAAAATCGGACAGCTCTTCCTTCTGTAGCACGCAGCTGCACAAACTTTGCATTATTCCCAAGATGAATAGCGTTTCTCTTTACTGTTGCTGCATTTGCAGTTTCTATTGTATTCCCTTGAAAAATAATATCCCCGTGTTCTGCAGTTAAGCTGCATTCTCCAGATGTATGTATGGCAATAGCTCCACCTTTTGGAGTCGCATGTACAGATTTATTTCCAGTAAATAGGGTAGGACCTCCAGAAGAAATTACTAACTTATCTGAATAAATAGCTCCACCTTGAGATGCAGATCTATTTTCTTTAAAAATCAGTGTTTTGTTATTAGATAAAGTAAGGGTTGGAGTCGTTCCGGTTTTGCTACAGTGAATAGCACCTCCGCAACCATCACCTGTGCCAGTAACAGTATTGTTCTCAAAAATAACTCTGTTATTGCCAGAAATGGATGTTGCTGCTTCTGCAAATATTGCCCCTCCCGAATTGGCTGCAGTATTATCAGAAAATTTCATGATTCCTAAGTTGTCAGAGATAGTTAGATCGTCTGTAGCGGCAATAGCACCACCCTTAGTTGCAGATTTATTAGTGGTGAAGCTGATTTCTTCTTTAGAGCCAGTTAGCAAGCAAGCTTTAGAAGAAATAGCTCCACCTGCTGCAGAAGAACTATTCTCACTAAAAATCAAAGACAAATTATCCCGGAAATTTAACGGACCTTTAGATACCAAACTTCCCTTACCATTAGCAACGGTAGAAGGAGGGCATTTTCTAAAGATAAGGCTGGAAAATCCAGAAAGAGTTAGAGATTTATCCGCGGTAGAAACATTGATAGCTCCGGGGTTCGCTCCCGTATTTACGTTCTCTATTAGCAGGCTATGACCATTCCCAAGAAAAGTCAAATCAGCAGCGGTCTGCACAAAGCAACTTGATGCTAACGCAGCAGTTTGTCCGGCATCCATGATAGTAATGTCACTGTCCAATCGGTACATAGTCCCGGTTGCAGTACTCGTGGATTTCGGAGTAATTGCATTATTTGCATCAAGCATAGCTGCCTGATCTAAAGGAGTTTCTGCTCCAAACGCAGAACAGTATGACGACAACGGTATCGCCAAGGTTGATGATAGTAATATCTTATATAGATAAGGCCTCATGTTTTACACTTTGGTGAAATGAAAAAAACAGTTTCGTTAAATACTGAAAGGTGCAAAAGAAAGCAAGTCTAATACAGAAAAGACTTGACAAGTTTTATTCATTTCTGGTAAGGGGGCGATTCTTTATAAGAATGTAAGATCTAGAATTTGTACTTACCTCCGACGTCTACATTGTAGTTCCTAGAGGAGCTGCGTAACTCACAAGATCCA
This sequence comes from Chlamydia ibidis 10-1398/6, assembly GCF_000454725.1. Lineage (NCBI taxonomy): Bacteria > Pseudomonadati > Chlamydiota > Chlamydiia > Chlamydiales > Chlamydiaceae > Chlamydia > Chlamydia ibidis. The sequence goes on from NZ_APJW01000001.1 coordinate 401,704, forward strand.
TTAGCAAATAGCTCTAAATGTGTAAAAGCTCTCTGGTAGCAAGAAAGCTCTGCTAGAAAAGCTTGTCTTGCAAGATTAGTCCCTGGAGAAGACCACGAAGTTTCTTTCGCAGGTAGTGCTACATGAGATTGTGGTAACACCCTATACACATCAGGATGGTAAGCAAGAGTAAGAGCATAGGTTTTGTTATCAGGATCCTCATTGCTTTTAATTTTAATTCCTAGTGGTAGGGTAAGATTGACAAGATGGGAGCTACGGAAGTGTCTGCATTTTTCTCCAGCTCCCGTTTCATTGAAGCTTTCTTGGTTTACATAAACAGCATGCACTTTGGCAAAAGTAGATACCCTATTGAAAATGATATTCATTGGATTTAGAGCTAAACTAAATCCGATTTCCCCAGATAGACAGTGGTTATCCCAAACTCCTCGAGCTGAAGAGATAGCCGGGTAGTCCGTAACCATTTTATTGTGTATTGTCCCATAACTCAAATGTGTATTTACAATAGCAGGTAATTCAAAACCATAGATTCTAATAGTTTTACTATGCTTGGTATAGATAGAACCGGCATAAAGATGAGACTTGGTATTGGACAAGAAATAGTTCTTAGTTTTCCCAAACATCTGACAGAAAGCAATATTGAAAACATTATCCGTAGAAGTTTGAGAGTTGGCCCCTATAGAATATCCAGCACTGATATGTCGGAAACCTAAGCGATGAAGCATTGCATCTCTATGGAAGAAATTAGAGATACCCGAAACCCATAGACCTTGTTGATTGTTATTAGTTTCTCCTGTTAGTTCCATAAGACGTTCAATGGAATTAACATCTACTGTAGCACACCATAAACTATTAGGAACTAGTAGAGCGCTAAGTTCAGGTCCTGGTTTATAACCAGCAGCTTTCCAAACCATTTCGAAAGAGGATTGTCCGTTCTTTTCCACACGTTGCAAAGACCACGTACCCTGGTACCCATAATTCGCGGATGTTGCGCCCAACAGGTAAGGATTAAATTCTGATAGATCAACGGTCCCTGTTTCGCTACTTCCTTCAGTTGTAATTTTTAAAATATCCGTAGAAAATCCTTTGCTAAATATTGAGCTGTCGTAAGCATCATTATTACCGTTAAATAGTTGTAAATCTCCTGTTAGCTTCACAGTTCCAGAAGAACCGCCAGTGATCGTAATAGATTCATTTTCTCCTCTGCCTAGAGAGTTTAAATTGATCCCTAGATTAGTAATTGTAATATTACCATCCGTGGTAGCATTGTCTTCAGTGTGGACTGCAACTTCAGGATGTAAAGATGATAAAGTTTCTGAAACTACGGATATAATTTTATCCCTAATAGAGGAGCCTACTCTGAGTTGTTCTTTGCGATGAGTAGAAGATAATCTATGGGAAATTTGCGCGTTTACCTTAGTTTCTTCATTGGAATTTTGTTTGGCAGAAGATGATTCCTGTTCTGCTTGTTCTTCAGATTCAACAGATTGCTTTTGTATTGGAGTATTGTGTGTTTTTAGAGTTGTTCCTACATCCATTACAAGTAAGGAATTAGGATTCTGAATGAATGAATCAACTTCAAGAATTGCTCCTGATTTTAACCAAAGGGTACCGTTATTTAAAGAAACAGGTTGGTAAATTACGGAAGTAACGTTTTCTGCCCGACTATTGTCGACGTTTTCTCCAGAGAAGAGTACTGTTCCATCATATACGACAGATGAAGAGGAGTCAGGATGATGTGTGTCAGTTGTGTCATCAAGAGCGTTAATTTGTAGAATCGCTTTTTGTACTGCTTTAATTTTAGTTTTTTCTTTACTAGGTGTGGATACTTCAACAATAGGATCAAAAAATTGTAAGGACTGACCTGTAGCAGCACGGAGATTCGTGATGGTAGCCCCGTTCCCTAGGGTTATAGCATTGGCAGTTACTGTATTTGTTGAACTATCATTGTTAAGTACTTCAGTTTTTGTGGTGCTTGTTGTTATTGTGTTGCCCCGGAAAGTAATAGGACCATCGAGGGCTGTAAGGTTAAGTTTTCCACCGTCAGTAATGAATATAGCGCCACCCTTTGATGAACTATTGCATCCAAAGATAGTTTGACCACCAGAGGTTAGTGATAAGTTTTTTGTATGTATAGCGCCACCGCTAGTTGTAGCAGAGTTATTCACGAGGTAAAGTGTCTTATTCCCAGAGAAAGACACAGCAATTTCATTAGTTTCATCTAGTGTCTGCACATTTTGCTCTGGAGAAGCTGCCAGACAGTATATCGCCCCACCTAGACCTGTAGACGCTTGATTCCCATTACCTTCTTTTACAGATTTTTTGTCACTAACTGTTGCTGCAGAATTATTTGTAAAAATAACTTGAGCATTGTCAGTGATATTTAAGGACTTCTCTAAAGATAAAGCCCCTCCTTGATTAGTGGCTGAGTTCCCAGAGAAAATAACTGTGCCTGTATTTCCAGAGATAGTTCCATTTCCTTTAACTAAGATAGCACCGCCTGCACCTTTAGAGTGGTTGCCACTGAAATTAACATCAGTGTTGCTAGAAATTGTAAAGCTAGCACTAGGCTGCTCTGATTGTTTCATAACGCCATTTGTCGTGGTACCTATGAAAATGGCACTGTCTGCACTAGATTGTGTTTGGTTTGTCGCCTTGTCAAAAGAGAGCAGAGAAAACCCAGAAAAAGTCAAACTTGTCGCTGTATTGTTTATTGCGGAGCCTTGAGGCGTAATGGAGATATTCTGAAATAATAAAGAGTGCCCATTACCTACGAATGACAAAGGACCTGCAGTATTTGAGAAACAACTTTTGTTTGTCTCTCCATTACCTGTGCTAGTTGTGGTTGAAGTAGTAGTAGTGCTTATAGGTGTACTAGATATCGATATACCTAATGGTTTGGTAAAACTGTGTATATTTGATGCAGGAGTTTGTTGTGATGTAGAGGCAGGTGAGGTCTGTGTTGCTGTGATATTTTGAAACCCTACATCGTTAGCAAGAGTATATGTCGTTCCACTTTGTGCTGTTGTATTTCTTCTGAGAAAAGGCTGGGTATTTTGGCCAGCTTGAGGGTAGCTATCAGTTGTAGTTAAGTTTATATTGACCGGACTGTTTTGAGTAATAACCTGATTCTCAGGGTCTTCGGTGAGCATAGAAACAGAATATGCTCTGGGAGTAACTAGAGAAGTATGCGAGTGACCATCGTTATGACCAGGTTGTACATTACTTAATGTGGGAGATTGTGTAGACGAAACATTTATAAAAGATACATCACCTGTCAGTGAGTATGAAGTCCCATTTGGAGACGACGTGTTTTTATAGCTAAAAGCAGTGGTTGGCGTTGTTGCTCCCTGGTAGCTATCATTGGTACCTAGCGACTGAGATGTGGATGGAGTTTGTAGATCTATAGTTTCTAAGGTATTTGCTTCAAAAGTAATAGGCAAAGTAATCGCCGAAGAAAGTAATAACCAAGGAACAGAGGGTTTCATAGTGTGCGTTCTTTTGGTAAGGTAGAAGAGTATTTCTTGCAAATAGAGGAAAAATGAAAATAAATCAAGCTTTGAAGGCAATGAGATAATATTGAAACTATTTGAAGTAGGAAAACAAAAACCACGCTAATAATAACGTGGTTTTTGGCTTGCTCGCTTGATGTCTAAAATTAAAAAAAGAACATTGGGGGGCCAATGTTTTTAGAGAAAAGCAAAGACTACTGATTATCTGTCGAAGAATGGTTATTCTTTGAACAGCAGCTGCTATTTGTTTTTTTAGAACAACAAGAAAAGTACGATAATAAGGAAATTAAACCGGCGATTCCTGTTACAATGTAGCCCATGCGCATGATTAAACCATTCTCTCCAAGTAATTGAGCAAGAATGTTTACTTTATGATTAGTAAGTCCTAAAATTCCCACGTTCAATGCGCAAAGAACAAGAGTAAGAGAGGATAGTCCCCGAACGAGTTTGCCTAGCATTGCTTTTCTCCTAAGTGATGTATACTTAATTCCATCTTTTAATCTTTTTTGTAATTTAATAAAGTTTTTTTTTGTTTTTAAGCGCTTGAGGCAGCATTGACTTTTTGCACGCAACAAGTTAAGTTAGGCGAGAAGTTTCTTTTTTCAGGAACTTAAAATCACGTTTATCGTCGTCGCACCAGTATTTTTGGGATTTAGAAATGACACAGTCCTATGTAAGTAGAGAAGAGATTTTACTTTTAGCTAAGAGTTCAGCTTTAGAGTTAAGCGAAGAGCTAATCGAAGAATATGAAGCTTCTTTAAATGAAGTTATTGGCATTATGGAAGAAGCGATTTCCATGGATGTAACCGATGTTATGGCAAGTCTTGAGACTTTGCATGTCGTTACTCCCGAAGACTTACGGGAAGACGATGTTTCCTTTGAATTCTCTCGTGAAGAATTTTTAGCAAATGTTCCTGAATCTTTGGGTGGATTAGTTAAAGTACCTACGGTAATTAAATAGAGATATATATGTATAGAAAGAGTGCCTTAGAGTTAAGAACATCCGTAGCGAATGGAACGACTTCCGCTACGGCAATAGCGGAGTATTTTTATAATAGAATCGCAACTCAAGATGGTCAGGTTGGAGCTTTTCTATCTCTTTGCCGTGAAAGGGCACTGGAAAAAGCAGCCGCAGTTGATCAGAAGCGTTCTCGGGGAGAGCCTTTGGGAAAACTGGCAGGAGTCCCTATAGGAGTTAAAGACAATATCCATGTTGCAGGTCTTCCTACTACTTGTGCATCAAAAATGCTAGAAAACTATGTAGCCCCATTCAATGCTACAGTGATAGAGCGTATAGAAGCCGAGGATGGTATTATCTTAGGCAAACTTAATATGGATGAGTTTGCTATGGGATCAACAACCCAGTATTCCGCTTTTAAATCAACAAAGAATCCTTGGGATTTTTCTTGTGTTCCAGGAGGGTCTTCAGGAGGGTCAGCAGCAGCGGTGTCGGCAAGATTTTGTCCTCTGGCGCTTGGATCGGATACTGGGGGATCTATACGCCAACCTGCAGCTTTTTGCGGCGTAGTGGGATTTAAACCGTCTTATGGTGCGGTGTCCCGATATGGCCTAGTAGCGTTTGGATCTTCCTTAGATCAGATAGGACCTTTAGCAACAGTAGTGGAAGATGTAGCTCTCGCTATGGATGTTTTTGCAGGAAAAGATTCTAGAGACGCCACTTCTCAAAGATTTGATTTGCGAGATTTTCAAAGTAGCCTGTCTTTAGAAGTCCCTCAGCTTATAGGAGTTCCTAGAAGATTTCTAGAAGGATTACGAGACGACATTAAAGAAAATTTCTTTGACTCTTTAGAAGTCTTGGAAAAGCAGGGCAGCCATATCGTTGATATTGACCTCGATATCTTACGCCATGCTGTTTCAGTTTATTATATTATCGCTTCTGCTGAAGCAGCAACTAATTTGGCAAGATTTGATGGTATTCGGTATGGATTTCGAGCTCCTGAAGCAAAGAATATGCAAGACGTCTACAACATGTCCCGTGCAGAAGGTTTTGGAAAAGAGGTAATTCGCAGAATTCTATTAGGGAATTATGTCCTTTCGGCTGAAAGACAGAATGTATTTTACAAAAAGGGATCAGCTATTCGTACAAAGATTATTCAGACTTTTCAACAAGCTTTCGAGAAGTGTGATGTCATCGCCATGCCTGTATGTTCTTGCCCTGCTTTTCCTATTGGAGAAATATTAGATCCCATATCCTTATACCTCCAAGATATCTATACTGTTGCTGTAAACCTTGCATATCTTCCTGCAATTGCCGTGCCGTCAGGATTATCTAGAGAGGGGCTTCCCTTGGGATTCCAGATTATAGGACAGCGGGGTGATGACCGACGTGTATGTCAGGTAGGGTATAGTTTTCAAGAGCACGCAAAAATTAAAAACATGTCACCCAAAGGATGTGTAGAACTATTTTGTGAAGGAGAAAAGTCATGAGTGATGTCTATGCTGATTGGGAGTCGGTCATAGGATTAGAAGTTCACGTAGAGTTAAATACCGCGTCCAAGTTATTTAGTTCAGCACGCAATCGATTTGGAGATGAACCCAATACGAATATTTCTCCAGTATGCACAGGATTGCCGGGATCCCTGCCAGTTTTGAATAAGGAAGCAGTACGGAAGGCTGTTCTATTTGGTTGTGCTGTGCAAGGAGATGTTGCCTTGTTCAGTCGTTTTGACAGAAAATCATACTTCTATCCCGATAGTCCTAGGAATTTTCAAATTACGCAGTTTGACCATCCTATTATTCGCGGTGGCTTTGTTCAAGCCATTGTTCAAGGTGAAGAACGTTGTTTTGAGCTTGCGCAAACACATCTTGAAGATGATGCAGGCATGCTAAAACATTTTGGCGAGTTTGCTGGAGTAGATTACAATCGTGCAGGTGTTCCATTAATTGAAATCGTTTCAAAACCCTGCATGTTTTGTGCCGAGGATGCCGTGGCCTATGCTACGTCATTGGTCTCCCTGTTAGATTATATTGGTATTTCTGACTGTAACATGGAAGAAGGATCAATTCGCTTTGATGTGAATATATCTGTACGACCTAGGGGTTCTCAAGAGCTGCGAAATAAAGTAGAAATCAAAAATATGAATTCCTTTGCTTTCATGTCACAAGCTTTAGAAGCAGAGAAACGCCGTCAAGTAGATGAATACTTGTCTAACCCAACGAAAGATCCTAAAGAGGTAATTCCTGGAGCTACATACCGTTGGGATCCTGAGAAGAAAAAAACCGTGCTTATGCGCCTTAAAGAACGTGCTGAAGATTATAAATATTTCATTGAACCAGATTTGCCAGTTCTTCAATTAACAGAAGATTATATTCATGAAATTCGCTCCACTCTTCCAGAGCTGCCCTATAATAAGTATCACAGATATTTAACAGATTTCTCACTAGCTGAGGATGTTGCCAATATTTTAATAAGCGATAAGCAAATTGCCAATTTTTTCGAACTTGCAGCGGCGAATTGTAAAAATTACCGGACTTTGTCCAATTGGATAACTGTAGAGTTTGCCGGTCGGTGTAAAAATTTTGGAATTCATCTTGCAGCTTCTGGTGTCCTTCCTCAAGATATCGCGCAATTAGTTAATTTGATTGATACAAATGTTATCACTGGAAAAATAGCTAAAGACATTGCTGATATGATGATGGAATCTCCAGGGAAAAATCCTGAGAACATTCTGAAAGAAAATCCTTCCCTACTGCCAATGACTGATGAAACTGCATTGAAAACGATTATCACAGAAGTTATTAGTCAGAATCCTGAGTCAGTGGCAGATTATAAGAATGGCAAAACAAAAGCATTGGGTTTCTTGGTTGGACAGATCATGAAACGTACTCAAGGAAAAGCGCCACCCAAAAGAGTGAATGAATTGCTGCTGAATGAATTAGAGCAGTCTTAAAGATAACGAAGATAGGCCCTACGAAAGTGATTACTTAGGGGGCTTATCTTTATTAGCTTATTCTTCGTTTCCCTGATTTTCCTCCAGGTCTTCTTGGTCTTCATTTTCTTCTCTACTTCCATTTTGAGAGGATTCTTCATTATTGTCTTTATAATCGTGTTGCGGGCGATTTTCCGAAATTTTCGCTACCGATTCTATAAGTTTACTATCCCGGTAAATCATGCTAGAGGGTAGAGGAGATGAAACTACACACGCAGGGAATATAGGTAATGAGGAAGTCTCTTTGGAAGAGGTTTTTATTGTAGTTTGTACATCTGTAGAAAAGGTTATGTCAGGTTTCAGGAGGCTATGGATTTGAGAGAAGTCACAGGTTTCTGTAAAATCCTCGTATTCCCACGATGTAGGAAGAAGAGCTTTTTCAGAAGCTGTGCGTTTTGAATCTAAGTCTCTGGTTATAAGATTTGCTTGAATATGATCACGAATATACTGCCTTGTAGCTTTGCGACGTTTTCTATTTTCTAAAATAACACTTTTTGCTCGAAGGAAAGGATCTTTCTCAGTAATTTTCTCAGATATTGTTGTCTTGCTTACCTCAGGAATACTATGTTCCTCTGCGTCGCGTTCATATAGAGTAATGGCTGCATTCTGAGATTTGATTAATGATCTCGTATGGAAGTATTGAAACGTGACTTTATTTAAGCTTACCAAAGATAACCCTACTGTCATTGTTCCCATAATGAACAATGGACTAGCAAGAATAAGAGCGGATGCTCCGCATGTAAAGTATGCCCCAGCAAACAACGCAGAAGCTAAGCCCAAAAGCACAAGCGGTACGAAAATAGCTGTAAGCATTTCAGCAATTTCTTTCTTTTTTTCCGTAGAAGCAACATCCGACACTAGTAATGTTAGCCCTAGCGATACAAGAACTAATCCAGGAATAATGCCGAATACTAATAGTCCTTGCCCTTGGGAAGCAATGAGTACTCCGACTATGGACAGGATACCTAATACTATAATAGTTATATCTAGTGTATAGCGTACGCGCGGGTTTGTATCAGCTAGTTGCGTGATTCTATTCCATAACCCCTTAGGAGCGGAAAGGCTTTTTCTAACCGAAAGAGGCTCTTGGCAAGAGGCAATAGGATCGTGGATATAACCACCATTATAAATTAAAGAGGTCATAGAACGTCCTGCTGTTATAGATTTTAATTATGCAAGCAGGCCATCTATTATAATATTTCTTAGAATTTCTTAGATTAAATAAGATGGTTTTATACAAGATTCTAAAGATTAACAAAGTATAATTTCTTTTGTGTAAAGAAATTATACTTTATTTAAAGATCTTATTGATCCTCTAAGAGGACTCGTTTCCGGTGTTAGAAACATGCCCTGCGGTTGCTACTGTTTTCTCCTCCTCTGCAGGAGCATCAACAAACGCAGCTTCATCTTCGGAAGATGCCGCAGGGGTTGTATTCGTACCCAGGTTAGAGACCTTTGGAGTTTCACTTTCTTGATTTTTGGGAGATACAATATGATTTTCCATACGAGAATTACCCTCATCAAAAGGGATAGTGGGTTGTACGCGTACAGGGAACATCTCGTTGTGTAAGTTTATTAGCGTAGAACTTGCACCAATAGCCCCGAATACACCAATCATTAAGAATGCAGCTTCAGGAGCTAAAGCAATCATAGCAAAAACAAGACCCACAATTGCAGCAACAGATAATAAACTGATCAACCATGCAAATACATAGGGCAGGGTATCGGAAGCTTGCTTAGTACAAATCGCTTTGCGTATACCAGCTATAGGAAGCAAAAATAAGGAAGCAAAAGTTGCTACTGGAAGAGTGACCATTTTAAATGTCCCTAAGACCACGGAGGCCAGAATTTCTATGGTCATAGCAATACGTGGGTAGGACTGTGCTAAACTTTTGCATTGCCTAGCGGCACCACGTTCTGGAAAAATACAATCCAGGTAAATATTCGAACCTTTTTGTACAACTTCTAAGCATTCCATTCCCAATCTCAATTGTTTTAAGAGCAAAAAATAAAAATTTTAAGTTCGGCAACTTTTAATTACAATTAAAAAGGGAGAAAAATAATTATAATTTTAAATTAAAAACTAATCACAGCAGAACCGCCAAAGAACGGAGACGATTTAAAAGGATATGCAGTCATATTATTATTGTGACTATCGGCCAAAGAAATATCAGAACCTACTGACCAACCATAGAAAAGTTTAATAAAACTCCCAGGCCACGGAGTTAGCTTAATGTTTCCTTCGATTTCTCTCCCTTGGTATTCAAAAATTCCTCGAGAAGAAGGGAGCTTATTAGTAGGAAGTTTTTTTCTGAAACGTGTCAAACGATATGCAGCGCCAAAATTACAGACCGATGTACACTGATACTCAATAGAAAAATTAACAGGATAGATGCAATTTAACGTAAGTTTTTCATTAGGTTTGTAAGTTGCTCCCAATAAAGGCCAAGCCTTTTCTTGATGTAAACCAGTTTCATTAATTACCCCAAAAACCACAGATAATTGCTCAGTAGCCTGATATTTCCCAGAAACGACTGCTTGGTATAAGCCATAGCCAATATTAAAATGGCTAGGATCAAAAAGGCCGGAAAATAGTACAGACCATTGCCAATTCTTTAAAGAAAGAGTGTAAGCACCAAACGAAGTGGAAATATAGTTATAATGGGATTGGTCTTGAAATGTTAGATAGCCAATAGCATTAACATCACTCTTAGATAAGGAGTCGTTAGCCTGCCATCTCACCCGAGTTCCTAAATAACCTACGGAAAACAAGAATCCTGATTGCTGAGTAATAGGCAAAGTCGCGAGAAAAGAGGAATCGTATTGCTGATATCCAATGGTTTGATTTTTTAAATCTTTAAAATCTGCATCTTTGACTTCAAGATATTGCGCTTGTACGGAAAAAGGATAGGGACACGCCTTTTTGAATACTTCTTGGTCGACGCCACAAGCGTCGTGAATAATGTAAATCGGTGTAGAAACCAGGTGTCCAGCAAATGTTAATACATGGAATAGTACCTTGAACATATCCTAATTATCTCCTAGACAAGGGAATTGCTCTCTTTTCCCCTTGGATTAAGAAAGAGGCTCCGTACTAGGCTAATAAGCCAAGACGAGAACCACCCGAGAGCGTATCCTCACGGATTTACTAACTTTTAGTTGAACACAGAAGTATACTTAATATTATAGATTAGGACAATAAACAACAGAATAGATCGTGGTCAGATATGGAGGTGAGAGCTTTTATTTCTGCTTACATTGTCTTATAATGGGGAATTTTCGTTGCAAATTTCTTCGAATGTTTTGAAATGTGTTTTGCACAAATGGGTAAGAACTTCCTTGCCATGATTCTTCAGAATCGCTTTTCCAGAGGATTTTACAATAGCGCCTGCTCCTTTAGGCAGTCGTACAGAATAGCGTTTTTCTAGCTTCGTCATTGTAGTAATAAAGGCTTCTCGAGCAAGAATAGAAGCTGCTGCTACAACGATATCCTGTTCTGCACGTGTTCTTTGAATAAGAGAGATATCCTTATTCTTTTTTCTTAATGCATTAAGTAATAAAGATTCTGAAGAAGCGAATTGATCAGAAATAGCGAACACATCTCCAGCAGGACGAGGAGCAATGCTATCAATAATAACAGAGTGCGCCCATGCTAATAACAAATTCAGATTTTGGAATTTTCTATAGAGATCGTTATATTTCTCGGGATATAGAATCATAACATCATACGTACAGAAATCTCGAATGGTTTTCCCTAAAGAAAGTATCTGAGAATCATTTAACTTTTTCGAATCTTGAATATTAGTTTTATATAATTCTTCTAAGGTTTGTTTATCTCTAGCAAACACACCGGCAATGCATAGGGGCCCGAAAAAATCACCCTTACCCGATTCATCTACTCCTAATCTAGGACGTAAATCTTTTTTCCCTTCTCTGTGTGTGAAAGTTAGCAAAATTTCAGGCTCAAGAAAAAACTCTATAAACTCCTGTGCTCCCTTACCCTGAACTACTAATTTACCCGAGGTATACAATATACAGCTTACATCAGGAGATCGTGCTTGAAAAACTGTGTATTGCGGTTGCGTAAGTGAAAACCCTTTTTCAACCAGACGATCTTTTAGCAAGTTATGTAAAGAGTGAGATAATGAAATAACAAAGGGGGCTGGCATACGTAATTTCTCAAGGGCAGTGGAGTTTCCGTAAGTATAATCAGTCGATATAACATAATGAAATACTGATCGCAGCTCCAGTATATAAGGGAAAATCCGTTTAAGAGAACATAATTATTCTTTAAATGACTCAGTTGCTAACTGAACTTACAGTATGTTTTAAAAATATAGCCGGATTTCGAAATACAAATTAAACAGCAATGATGTATATTCCCGGATGTGAATTAGGGGAAAAATAATGAGTGTTCAAACTGTTTAAAATATAAACACTTCTATGAAGACCCCATTGGTAAGGAATTGTTATGACAGAACATGTGCATAAAGAACTTCTACATTTAGGAGAAATATTCCGTAGTAAACGGGAAGAACAGTCTCTCTCGCTGAAAGATATAGAAGCTGCGACCTCAATACGTTGTTCATGTTTAGAAGCGATTGAAAAGGGATATTTAGGAAAACTAATTTCTCCAATCTATGCACAAGGATTTATCAAAAAATATGCTGCGTATTTAGGGTTAGATGGAGACCAAATCCTTCGAGATCATCCTTATGTCATGAAAATTTTCAAAGAATTCTCAGAGCATAACATGGAAATGCTCCTTGATTTAGAATCTATGGGGGGAAGAAACTCACCAGAAAGAGCAATACATAGTTGGTCTAATCTTTGGTGGGCTGCTGTGATTGTCGCTGGTGGTGCCGCTCTTTGGTGGGTTGGGTCGTTACTTTCTATTTTTTAGCCTAAAATTTTAGCGGAGCATGCAGACGTTTTAACAGCCAGCTGCAGTAACTGTTGTTGTTCTTGTGGAGAAGGAAAATATCTACAAGGTGTCCCCTTAGGACTATCTACTTCTGTTGTCGATGAGGCGGCTCCTGGTTGAATATTAGCAGCATGACTATCAATCTTCCCCTTGTGGTGTGCACGGCGATCTCTGATTTTTTTAGCATGGGTGATGATACTCTCCAAATGTTTAAGTTCGTTCATAGTTGCTGGAAGTTCTTCGGTCGTACTGACGGGAGCAAATCCTAAGCTAACAAGACTCAAAGTAATTAACATAAGTAGGGCATTGTATCTTATGCTAAGTCCATAGCCGGGACATTGAAACGTCAACTCATTTTTCTCTGTCATAAAAATAACTATGTGTTGCAAGAGACCTACTACTGAGTTTGCAGTATAGCCAAGAGGAAGAGGAGTTTCTGGGTTGTTTATGTTTACGACTTTTAAATTGGCTAATTGCTGTGTGAGTTTTTTCCAATTTAAGCGACGCGAAATGTGAGCGTCAACTGGGATATCCTCGTCACTATTGTCTTCATTTTCTGATAACGAATGAGAAATAATCCAACATGTTGGCGGGGTGTCTGGAGTATGTTTCTGGAATTCCGTATATCCTCCCTTAGCTAATGTAATATTAGGATCTTGGTCTTTGGGTAGATGGTCAGGATTATTGACAAATTGAAATAAGGAGTGTTGAATATCAGATTGTAGTAACGAAGATAGGGTATCTTGAGCTGATTGGCAGCTTTGTACGAAATTTTCTTTGGCTTCCTCACTCAACGCTTCACCCTGAAGAAGACCGCTATGAACGTGATTTTCAGTATTTTTTAGTGCCAACCCCACTACCAAAGGACCAAAAAAGTCAATCTGCTCTTGTAAAAAACTGGTTAGACTTTTGGTGTGTTCTTCTTCTGGTGTAGGATTGAGTAAGTAGGTGCAGAGGCAATTGAAACACCAATCTAACCATCCAGGGCACCTTCTTCGGCATCCAGGGCCACAAGTATCTCGGCAATATCTTCCTGTACGCTGCACTCTATTAGAGTCTAAGACTTGTTGTAGGGCTTCTCCATATGTTTGTATTGTAGAAAGTAAAGTAGTCTCTGAGAGAGCAAAAGAGGCAGAGACTCTTCTTGGTTGTGCTTGTACCGGTTGATTAGAGTTGCCTTCTTGATCTCCATTACCTCCAGAAACGCACCGAAACTTAATTGTGGGAATACACATAATAGCTTCCTTGTCTTGTTCTGTATTTTCTTAGATATTTTCAGGAAAGAGAAAAGGGAGGGTTATATAGTGCGAAGATATCGTGGAGTTTTATTATCCAAAACATAACTAATACTCTGTTAAGGATATATCCTGAAATTTCCCAGGATATTTTACAAATGCAGGATAATTTTGTCGATTTCTAGTGTATTACAGTAGGTTGATAGAGAACAAAATGGAAGTATTGATTCAAAAAAAGGGGAGCGAAGATAGGGCCCTATCTTCGCTTATTGAGAGCAACTAGCTTAAGAATAGACTAGAAGTCATAGAAGACATTTTTTGTGCTGTCTTTAGGATTTCTTCTTGATACTTAGGACTAGTAGGATCCCAACTTGGTATTGCTTGTATTGCAGACCGACTGTCAACTTCAGAGCTTGTTGTATGAGTGTGCATCCTTGCATTAAGAGTTATGTTTGTCGAAGATTTACCTGCTCCCGATAATAAACCAGAAGGCGCTATAGATACAGATGAGGTCCAGGGAGAGTGGCCTTGATTTGCTTTTCTTGAGTCAGTCAGGAGTACATCTTTTGTTTTGAGAGCTCGGCTGGTATTTTTTAGTTGTTCTAAACATACAGGGGTATCTCCTTCGCTACTGACGGGGCAATAACCAAGAGAGAGTAGAGACAATAATACTAGGGAACGAAATTTTCCTTCCTCAATACTCAGATGAAAACCTCCACTGTTAAATGTATCTGTGGAAGCATCTACGTATTTAGCTAGAGTATGTTCTATTACTTGAATTGCAGCTTTTGCCTGAAATCCTAAGAAGTTGATACTACCGCTGTTGATATCATCAGCTTCCAAATCCAAAACTTGAATTTGACTTAGTCTGGCTTGTAGCCTATCCAACTTTAATGTGTATCCGGATCTTTGATCCGGTGCTGGATCATCATCATGATTAGGATAGAGAATTAAGCATGTAGGAGATGATCCTAACTGTGTTCCAGCAATGATATCTTCTAAGGAAGATTTAATTTTTTCCATTTCTAAAGAACCTTTAGAAGGAAGAAGCCGTTCTTGATTAGCAATTTTGAATAACTCTTGTTGTGATCCTCCTACTAAACACTGCCTAAGATTATCTCGACAAGCTTGACATAGATTAATAAATTTGGTTTTATCGTCTGCGGATGGTTCGATCTTCTCAGAAGCCATTAGGGAGATGTTCCATCCCGATTGTTGTAGGGCCATGCCTACGGAAATCGGTCCATATGAGTTTTTCATTTCGTTGAGAAAGCTCTCTATGATGCTTCCTGTATCAGGTTCTTCTTCTTCTTCTTTCTTTAAACATGCGCAAAAGCAGTCTAGACACCAAGTGAAAGGACAAAAGCAATAGGTATTGCACCAAGGTTGGCATGTATCATAGCAATGTCGGCTTGTTCTTTGGACTCTTGCAGAATTCAAAGCTGCAGTGAATAATTCACCAGCTCCACGAATTGTCTCTAATAAAGTAGGGTCACCTATTTTCAAGCTGAATTCTTGTGACTTGGCAGGCTGTTTTGTTTCGGTGCCGTTTAGTGATACATTCTCTTCTTCAGAGCCTTCTTGAGTTGAACGCCATTGCATTTGAATTGCTGGTAGGCAAGTAGGAAAACACATAGTTTTTCTCCATAATTATGTTCTAAGTTTTATTTAAAAAAAGACAATCATAGATATTTTTTCTGATTGTCTTACCCAAATGACTTTTCTTAGAAATATTGGAGATGCAGGCACTAAAAAATAGGATTCAATGAACAAAAAGGAAAGAAATCCAACAGAAGATATAGGCTCATACCTTGGTTAAAAACCATCTGGGCGCAAGAATGCTAAAAAGGCAGAGATTAGAAGTCTATAATTTTTTTTTGACTTCAGCACAATTTTTTTGTTTTTCTCTATATGGTCTATGCAAGTTTTTAGAGAACTATTTCATTCTTTGGTTTTGTTGGATGATAAAAAACCCCTTCAGAGGGTATTGTCGAGTTTTTTGTGTATTAGTATTTTTCTTGTTGATTTTTTTTAAAAAAAAACTTATCAACTCTGCCCATGTTGTAGTTTGCTTAAGAAAAACTAAAAGACTCCTCCTTGCTATATATTTGAAAATAAACTACTTCTCAAACGATAGGTTATATGGTTCTGCAATACTAACCTAGGAAGGAGGTGGATAGCTGAGCTTGATCTTTGGCAGGTGCATTGCGGTAGCATCGTGATGTAGCCACTAGGGCGCTTCGCTGTCAAAAGCGGTATAAGTTTATAGCCATTGTAGTGTAAGAAATTGTCTACCTTTTTCTCCAATGGTACTCCTAAAATAAGAAGGGATATTTGCCCCTTTTTATTGAAGAATTTACAAGAGTTTCTCGAAACAAGCCTTATAGTGTCCTCTCTCTCCCCCTGAGAGGATGCTAAAGGCCCTTTTTTTTCAATAACGATTTAGATTCGGAAGAGCTAGAAGCAAAATAAAGCTGCAAGTACGTTGGAGGTATACGCGGGTAGCTACTAATTTTCCTGGAAAGTAAGCAAACGGAAGAGGAGGGATTCGAACCCCCGGTTCCCGCAAGAGAACTTCTGATTTCGAATCAGATGCATTCGACCACTCTGCCACTCTTCCTGAGCAAAACCAGTTTAGGGATTGTTGGTTAGGAAATCAAGAGACAAAGTCATTTTTGTTGTCTATACGACCAATAGCCTTCATATATAAACAGTGTTTGTATTCGATTCCTATGGATAGGCGTAAAACATTTGCTATCTGAAAGATATGCGCATAAAGCAATCGTGAGATTGTTGAATTTTAAAGATTTCAGTTTTTGTGTTTGTGTTTTATAGAAAGTTGAGATTTATATTTTTAAAATTAAATTCCTTATAAAACAATCTAATTAAAATGCATGTCAAAAGTCTACTTTTTTATTTAAAATAGAGTATGAACTTTTAGTTTTTTAATTTTATCATGTCTCAGCCGATATATACGAATAAGCTTATTAGCGAGAAATCCCCCTATCTTCTTTTGTATGCACACAATCCTGTGAATTGGTATCCGTGGGGTGAAGAAGCTTTTAATTTGGCTGCATCTGAAGATAAACCTATATTTCTTTCTATTGGTTGTACGCATTCTCGATGGTGTCAAATCATGCTCCAGGAGAGCTATGCGAATCCAGAAATTGCAGCTATGCTGAATGAGTTTTTTGTAAATATTAAGGTCGATAAAGAAGAACTACCTCAGGTAGCCAGTCTCTATTTTGATCTTGCTCAAATGCTATCAGTCTCTGGAGATCGTCATGATGTGCCTTCCTGGCCTCTAAATGTATTTCTTACTCCAGATTTGCTTCCATTTTTCTCTATTAGCTATTTGAGTGCTGAAGGGAAATTAGGGTCCCCTTCGTTCGCACAGATGATAGAAAAACTGCACTGTATGTGGGAAGACCACGAAGAAAGAGAAATCTTTGTTCAACAAGCTCATAAGGTTTTAGAAATCACTTCATTTATAGAAGGATGCTCTCGTAAAGAACTGTTAGCAGAAACAGCGTTAAAACAGACAACAGAGGCTCTTTTTCATGATGTAGATGCTCACTATGGGGGGTTAAAGTCTTTTCCAAAAAAAACACAGGGCTTCTTAAGTCAGTTCTTTTTACGTTATAGCTATGAGTATCAGGATAATAGAAGTTTATTTTTTGTAGATCGAACTCTAGATTTGATGTCAAAAGGAGGGATTTATGACCATTTGGGAGGTGGATTTTATTGCTACACGATAGATGATAAGTGGTTGATTCCTTGTTTTGAAAAACGCCTTATAGATAACGCTGTTTTAACATTAGATTATTTGGAAGCTTGGGCATGTTTAGGAAAGAAAGCTTACAACTCTGTTGCTAGACAAACCTTAGCCTACTTACTAACAGAATTGTATGATGCAGAAGTAGGTGCATTCTACACTTCAGAACACGCAGAACATTGGGGAGCGGTCGAAGGTAAGAATTACTATACATGGTCGGGAGAAGAAATTAGACAGGTTCTGGGAGAGAATGCTCAACTATTCTGTGATTACTATGGCATATCTAGAGAAGGTTTCTGTAATGGACGTAATATCCTGCATGTTCCTAATCACTTAGATATAGAAGAATTAATAGATAAGTATAATTGCTCAGTAGAAGAATTTGAGGAGATGATAGATCGCCTTAAAGCGAAATTAAAAAACTATCGTGATAGTAGAACTCAACCGTTTAAAGACGATCAGTCCATAGCATTCCACAATGGATTTATGATCTATGTATTAGCATGCTCTGGGAAAATATTGGGAGATCCCAGCTATGTTAATATAGCAAAAAAATGCGGCTTATTTATTAGAGAACATATGTTCCAAAATGGCAAATTATTGAGGAGATGGCGGGAAGGAGAAGCTAAATATTTGGGAAGTCTTGAGGATTATGCAAGTGTTATTCTTGGTTCCTTAGCTCTATACCAAACTGGCTGTGGGGCAGAGTGGTTGCAATTTAGTGAAGACCTAATGAAAGAAGTATTAGTATCTTTCCGTTGTGAGAATGGGGGGTTTTACACTGCTGATGGCAAAGATCCTAATCTTCTTATGAAGCAGGCTAATTTCTCCGATGGTGAGACAATATCAGGAAACGCTTTGATTTGCCAAGCACTGCTCGATCTGCATGTATTAACTGAAAAAAAACATTATCTGACTCATGCTGAAGATATTCTCCAAATAGCACAAGCTCGTTGGCATACTCATAAGTTTTCTTCTGTTGGTAGTTTATTGGCAGCGCAAAATTACTTTTCTCGTAATCATAAGAAGGTTTTGATTTCTCTAGGAAACTCTGAAGATCGTGAGCGTATACTTGCTTGTTTTAAGGGAAAGTTTTTACCTTATATTTCTCTTGTCTGGATGCAGCAAGGAGAACATGATTGCTTGTTATCTCTGATCCCAGAATATCATCATCATCTTATTCCTAATAATACTGGGGATACGGTTATTTATCTTTTAGAGGCAGGAATGGGTAGAAAGTATACAAGTATACAAGAGTTTTCTGAATATCTTAATAAAGAATCTACTTGATAGCTTTTCGTAAAAACATTCAGCTAACTTGGTGTCATACTGTCCTCGTTATATCTCAAAGTGGCCAAAATTTTGCCAATTTCTTATAGTTAATCCCTAGATATATTAAGGAATTTAGGGTGGCACGTCATGAGACGACAAGCACTAGGTATTTTTTCTTTGGTTGGCTGTGTTTGCTTGCCAGGAACTGGCATCGCTCACGATAGTTTGCCTCTTGGGGCGGCACAAAATTACTTAGGACAAACTCTAGAAGATCCTGCTGGCATCGCTATACATGATCGAGTTCTTTTCAAAATTACAGAGACTGAAGTTGTTACAACTCTAGATGTGATCCATAAGTTAAACTTACTCTTTTATTCCTCTTACCCTCATTTATTGGATTCTCTACCTGCCAGATCTCAATATTATGCCGCTATGTGGCCAGTCGTTCTAGAGTCTGTTATTGACGAATTTCTCATGGTCGCTGATGCTAAAGCTAAGAAAATCTATGTCGATCCTACCACTGTTAACCAAGAAATTGAATCCATGTTCGGTAGAGATCTTTCTGTTTTTCAAACTCATTTTGATATGAG
The DNA here is from genome assembly GCF_000454725.1 of Chlamydia ibidis 10-1398/6. Lineage (NCBI taxonomy): Bacteria > Pseudomonadati > Chlamydiota > Chlamydiia > Chlamydiales > Chlamydiaceae > Chlamydia > Chlamydia ibidis. The sequence continues at coordinate 420,959 of NZ_APJW01000001.1, forward strand.
CTCTGAGGATATCTTTAACGTTATTCATCGTACTCTTGTAGCGCAAAGAGTTATGGGGATGATGGTTCGTTCTAAAGTCATGCTTAAAGTAACTCCAGGAAAAATTCGTGAGCATTATCAGAAATTAGTGGAAGAAGCCGCTAATACTTTCCAGTGGAAGTATTGTGTGATAACTATCAAGGCTGCTAATTCATCATTGTGTAGCCAGATAGCAGATAAAGTATATGCTAGGCTAAATGAGACGAAATCATGGAATAAGGATCGTCTGTCAGCTTTAGTTTTGTCCAAAGGTGGACAAATGTCATGTTCCGAGGAATTTGTTCGTGGAGATAAAGATCTCTCGGAGATACATAGGAAAGAGCTGCAAGAAATTGAGGCAAATTCTTCAATGTGTGGTCTGCCAAAAGAGCATAAATCAGGGTACAAATTGTACGTTCTTTTGGAGAAGTCTCAAAATACGTTACAACCCTTAGATGAGTTGGAAAATCAAATCAAACAACATCTATTTATGTCTTATATTGAAGAGATTGAGGGTAAGTATAAGCAAAAATTGCGTTCTCGTTATGGCTTTGATTCCTCAATGATTGCTAAATTGCTTTCTGAAGAAGCTCCTCCTTTATTTTCTTTGCTTTAGGATAGGTTTCTTGATGCTGCGTAGTTCCCCAGAACAACTTTTGCGTTTTCTTTCTGAGGTGCATGGTCGTCCTAAAAAATCTTTGTCTCAGAATTTTTTAATTGACGGGAACATACTAAGAAAAATTATTCAAGTATCGGGAGTTAAAGAAGGGGATTGGGTTCTAGAGATAGGCCCTGGATTTGGTGCTTTGACTCAACAACTAGTCAACGAAGGAGCTAACGTTATCGCTCTAGAGAAGGACTCTATGTTTGCGGATACTCTCCGAGAACTCCCTATACATTTAGAAATTACTGATGCTTGTAAGTATTGTCTAGCATCTCTGAAAGATAAGGGGTGGTCTGGACAGGGCCGGGTAGTCGCTAATCTCCCTTACCATATTACCACACCTTTATTAACAAAATTATTTCTTGAGGCACCTAAACAGTGGAAAACTATTACTGTCATGATGCAAGACGAGGTTGCTCGTAGGCTTACCTCTCAACCAGGGAATAAGGATTATGGGTCTTTAACGGTATTTCTAAACTTTTTCGCCAATATCCAGTACGCATTTAAAGTCAGCCCGAGCTGTTTTTATCCCAAACCTCAGGTATGCTCTGCTGTCGTACATATGCAGGTCAAAGACAGATTCCCCTTGGATGATAGTCTTTTAAGTTCTTTTTTTTCTTTGACCCGCGCTGCATTTAACCAGCGTAGAAAGTTTTTGGCAAATACTCTAAAGAACCTATACGACAAAGAGATTGTTATTTCTGCTTTAACCAATCTAGGTTTCTCCGAGAAAGTGCGTCCCGAAATGCTGTCTTTGGAAGATTATCTTAGATTATTTCATAGCCTGAATGTTTAAGCAAACAGTTCGCTATAAGGTTTCCTAGATCGAAGGTTGAAATGTGTAACGATCTTTTGCATGATATGGTCAACGTCCAAGCCAGCTTTTCGTAGTACTGTATCCGTATCTCCATGAGATAGGAAAGTATCAGGAACTCCAAAGTGAAGAACGTCTACTTTGAAGCTATAATTTGCTAAAAACTCATTAATTTCTGAACATAGTCCGCCGCGAATAGAATGTTCTTCAATAACAATGATTTTGGAATGATTCATAAGAAGAACACTAAACAAATTTTTGTCCAAAGGCTTTATGAATACGGGGTCAACTACAGTAGCAGAAATTCCGTAGGAAAGAAGACGCAGTTTTACAGTTAATGCAGTAGAACACATATGTCCTAAAGCTACGATTAAAATGTCCTCGCCTTGACTTAAGATGTCTCCAACTCCTGGTTCTCGTATTACCAAAGTATTCTGTGCAATAGGATCTTGTAGAAGAGCAGCAACATTAGGGTAACGAATCGCCGCTGGAGACTTCCAGTGGAAAGACGATATCAATAACTGTTCCAAAACAATAGCACTACGTGGTTGACACAAAATCATATTAGGCATGGCGCGAAGGAAACTTAAGTCATAAATACCATGATGGCTCATGCCGTCTCCATATGCTAGCCCAGCTCTATCCACAGCAAAAATTACGGGAAGATTTTGTAAGCAAACATCGTGGAATACATTATCTAAAGCACGATGTAAAAATGTGGAGTATATCGAGCAGAGTGCTAAGGATTCAGTTTTTGCGATGCCAGCAGAAAATGTAACAGCATGTCCTTCGGCAATACCTACGTCAATAAAACGTTCTGGAAATTTTTGTTTAAAGTTTTCAAGGCATGAGCCTAAAGACATAGCTGGAGTAACTACATGCAAATTCGGATGAATAGTACCTAGGTTGCAAACAACTTCACCAAATATTTTAGGATAGGTGGGAGGAGATTTTTTAATCGGAAGAAGCTTATCTTCTTTATCACAAGAGAAATTTGCAGAGACCCCGTGATACTTGGAAGGATTCTCCTGAGCGATCTCTAAACCTTTGCCTTTTGTAGTGCAAATGTGAACGAGAACAGGGAAAGGTAAATCACGAACACGCTCTAAAAGGGGAATTAGCTTTTTGATATTGTGTCCATCAACAGGACCAATGTACGCCAAACCAAACTGCTCAAATAGCGGAACTGGACAAAACAATGAACGGAGACTTAAAGCTAATTTATGTCCTCTGCGTGCCATACCCGTGCCCACATGAGGAATACGTGAGACCCAACGTTCAATATTTTTCGTAAATCTATTTGTCTCAGGATGATGTAGCCAACGAGATATTAACTGGGACATCACTCCAACGTTCTCAGAAATCGACATGTTATTGTCATTCAAGATAACGATAAATTTGGAAAGATCAGAACGCAAATTGTTTAAGGCTTCTAGGGTTAGGCCACAAGAAAAAGCAGCGTCGCCAAGAATGGGAATGATGTGATCTTCAGACGAGTTTGGTCTGCCTTGGGCCATTCCCAAAGCTAATGACAAAGCATTGCCAGCATGACCAGCATGAAATAAATCATGATCCGTTTCTTGAGGAGAAGTAAAACCACTTAACCCATCGTCATGGCGAATTTTTTCAAAAGCTAAAGTATTCCTGCCAGTGAGTAATTTATGTGGGTATGCTTGGTGCCCTACGTCAAAGATAAATTTATCATTTGGAGATGAGAAAACGTAATGCAAAGCAATTGTTAACTCTATAACTCCAAGATTTGAGGCAAGGTGGCCTCCAGTTTTCCCTAACACTGATATGATCTTATCTCGCATTTCCCCAGCAAGAAGAGGAAGATCTACAAGAGATAATTGCTTTAGATCTTGTGGAGAGCCAATTTGATCTAATAGGGGAAAAGAAGAACTCATAATTTACTATTCATTACAAATGGTTGTGTGACCGGATCTCCTAAAGAGTCTTTCACAATAGTGCCGTCAGATGTTAAAGACAAAAGATGACATTGTTGATCTACACGCTTAGTGAGACCCATTCCCTTGTATATTAAGACGAACATTCTTTCGTAAGTATCCAAAATTACATCCAAAGAGTCAGAGTTATGTAATACCTCTTGAAGAGAAGATAGTTCCTTGGTAATGGCATCAAGGTCGTCGTTACACATAAGAAATGCTCGAATTTATGCTACAATGAAAGTTCTTCTTCGGAAGGGAAAAAATCCTCGTGGCGTCTTTCCGAGAGCTCTCGAACTCTTTGCTCCACTTGACGAATGCGTGTATCGCAAATTCGCATTAACGAGTCGGCCTCTTCATAAAGAGCGAGAGAAGCGTCCAAAGACGTTGTCGGCTGGTTCATGAGATCCACAATCTCTTCCAATCTTTGCATGGCCTTTTCAAAGGGTATTTCTTCCATAGTCTAGGACTCTTTAGCTTTCAAAATTATGAACGTCTATTACAGAAAGAGTCGCCTCCCCATCCTGTAGCCGTACTTTTACACAACCACCCTTGTGTAAGCTTCTTGCAGAGATGATAGCGAGTTTGTTATTAATGTCAAAGAGCATAGCATATCCTCGATTTAAAATATTTTTAGGATTCAATGAGAATAAGTGCTCGCATATTTGTACATATCGTAGCTGTTGTTTGTCTAGTAGATGATTTGTGCCAACCAATAGCTTGTTGTAAACATGCGCTATGTCATCTTTGTGTTTGTTAGTAATATTTTGAATGCTAAGGGATAGGCGTTTGTTTAGTAAGCGCAAATCAAATTTATATTTTCCATGTCTCTTTTGTAGAGCGTCAGTTTGGTTAATCAGCTGGTTGTACTTTTGTTTTAAAGAAGAGTTATAAAAATGTATTCTTTGAATAATAGAATTGAGCAATTGTTGTTCACAGGATTGTAAACGTTGATGTAAGTGTTGTGTATTGTAGACCAAGAGATTTTTTCTAATGTGAGTTCGCGCATTTTTAGCGATGCGTAACCGATTGACAAATGCTTGGGAAATCATTTTCCATAAGTCGTGTAGTCGTGCAAGAATACGACTGTAGATATCATGTTGAAGCAAACGTTGGTAATAGCTAAACCGTTGTTTATAACCTTGTAACTTTGTAAGAATTTCTTTATTTATCGATGATTGAAGATAATCAAGGGATTGCTGAGACGTACGATAAAAGTCTGCGCGATCTAGGTAGCGTTTCCAGTACTGGATCTGTTGGATTCTAGCTGAAAGAAATTGTTGTGAGTGAGAAAGGATATTTTTTAGAAAACTTTCTAAAGTCTGCAGTTGTTGCTGACTGCTTGTACAAACAATTTCTGCAGCAGCTGAGGGAGTGGGGGCACGTACATCCGCAGCAAAATCACACAATGTTGTATCAGTCTCATGACCAACGGCAGAAATTATGGGGATAGTACTGGCATCTATTGCTTTGACGATGCATTCTTCGTTAAAGGCCCAAAGATCTTCAATACTCCCACCACCACGTGCAATAATCAGAACATCGGCCAGCTGCTCTTCATTCATCATCGAAATAGCACGAGATATTTCCTGAGCTGCTGTAGTTCCCTGTACAGTAACTGGATAGATAATAACCTTGTATTGACGACAACGACGAGAAAGTATGCGTAGAATATCTTGGATTACAGCACCAGTCGGACTAGTAATTACTCCAATTGTACGAGGCGAGGTTGGAAGGACCTTTTTTTTCTCTGGGTCAAAATAGCCAGCCGCTGCCAATCGCTTTTTTGTTTCCTCTAATTTTTGTAATAAATCGCCCTCTCCGGAGTAAACAATAGCATGAGCAACGATTTGGTACTGTCCACGAGGAGCATATACGGTAAGTTTACCGTGAATGATCACAGAGTCTCCATCTTTAGGACGACGATCAAAATATTTGCTTCTAAAATGGAAAAAAGCACCGTTAAGAAACGATTTGCTATCTTTAATTCCAAAATACAAATGCCCACTAGGTTGTAAAGAAACGTTGCTTAACTCGCCTTTGACAACAATATGGCAAAACTCGGATTCTAGAAGATTTTTGATGGATTCAGTAAGTGCGGCAACTGCTTGAGGAGGAGAAGAAATAGTCATAGTTTGTATATGAGTTCAAGAAATACTGCTACTTGATAGCAAGAATTCTCAACATGTCTAAATTTTTTTATTTAGAAAACTCTACGCAAATTATTATAATATCTAAATAGAGTGGTTTTTCGATCAAGCTTGTGCGATACGAGCTTGATAAGTCAAGATAAAATAGGGTGGTTATGGATCGACAGCGCTATGTTTTTGGAAACTGGAAAATGAACAAAACAGTAAGGGAAGCTGTAGATTATTTTTCGGTTTTCTCTTCTCTAATTCGAGAAGCCAGTCCCATAGTTACAGTCGGTATTTGTCCAGCATTTACATCTTTGAGTTCGTGTCGATCTTTGATTGATGAGAATGACCTTCCTATTTGGTTGGGAGCTCAGAATGTTCATCAAGCATCTTCAGGGGCGTTCACGGGTGAGATATCTGCAGGGATGTTGCAGGAGTTCAATGTTAATTTTGTATTGGCAGGGCACTCAGAGTGTCGGCATATTTTCCATGAACAAGACAGTGATATTGCTGAAAAAGTCGTAGCTATTTCTCGTTCTGGTATGGTGCCCGTACTATGTATTGGTGAAACGTTAGAAGTTAGAGAACGACAAGCAACTCAAGATTATCTTGCAAATCAGTTGGTTTTAGGATTATCTCAGCTTCCCAAAACAGAACCAGTCATTATAGCATATGAACCTGTTTGGGCGATTGGTACTGGAAGAGTTGCTTCTACCAGCGATGTTCAGGAAGTCCATGCTTTTTGTCGAGATGTTCTATCGAATATTTTTTCACATGAAAAATCTAAGAAAATTTCTATTTTATATGGCGGTTCAGTAAAGCCAGAGAATGCTGAAGGATTCGCTCACTGTCCTGATGTTGATGGTTTGCTTGTAGGAGGTGCATCCTTAGATCCTAAAGTGTTTGTTGATACTATTGTACAATTCGATTTTCCCAATTAGCTTGTGACTGGGTTAATTTTGCTTTATAACTTGACTCAAGAAAACTCAAATGTTTATCCTCTAACCTTTGAAGATTTTTATTTTTATGAAAACTTGCTTTACTTGATGTAGAGCGGTTTTATGGTTCAAGGCTCGGTAGTTATTTGCGGGCGTGTGTTCTTGGGTTAGAGACATAGGCTTTCTATCAAGATTTTTGAGTTTAGGAGAACGTAATGACAATTTTGTTTTTTGGATTTTTAACCCTTTTTACTTTCCTCTGTGTTGTTCTTTGTGGACTCATCTTGATTCAAGAGAGCAAGAGCATGGGATTAGGTTCTTCCTTTGGAGTGGATTCTGGGGATTCTGTTTTTGGTGTATCAACTCCAGATATTCTCAAAAAGATAACCGCATGGCTTGCTGTTGCTTTTTGTATTAGTTGTCTACTTCTTTCCTTTGCAACCACTTACTTAGGGGAAAGGTCTTTAGAGACAGAAACGGCGGTGCATTCAGAGGATCATACATTTTCAGCTCCTGATCCAATGGAGGGGAAGGTAGCGGAATAGAGTTGTTCTTATTCTAAGCGTACTCGTTATAGAGAAGCAGCTCTTTTATCTACGCTTTTTTAAAGCGCCTTCGTAGTCTGTTTCCATTTATTCTTAATTTAGATCTCCCTTATTTTTCGGAAACCATGCAGTTTATAACTTTTGTTTGGGGTTAAAATGAAAAAGAAAATATGTGTATTCTTCTTGTTTAGTGTGTTATTCTCTCTGGAAAGTTGGGGTCATGAAGAAGCAAAACAAACAGAGTTCGAGCATATTCACGAGATTGACCCTTATGGGCCGACAGTCTGCCCTTTTGGTCTGTTAGAATGTCCTGATTGTGGTTAAGTAGTCTAAGCAGGGAATGATGATTAGAGATTTAGCGTATTATGGTAATGCAGTTTTACGAAAGGAAGCAGACTCTATTACGGAGATTACTGATGATATTCGTAATCTAGTTCAGGATATGTATGAAACAATGGTAGCTCATAAAGGAGTGGGGTTGGCTGCTCCACAAGTAGGGAAAAGTCTACGATTGTTTGTGATGTGTGTTTCTGGGGAAACAGAAGATGGGGAGCTGATTTTCTGTGATTTTCCTAGAGTATATATTAATCCTGTCATTTCTCATTGTTCTGAGGATTTGGTAATTGGAAGGGAAGGATGTTTATCGATACCTGGTCTACGTGGTGATGTTTTTCGTCCGAATAAGATCACAGTCACAGCTATGAATTTAGATGGGCAAACATTTGTAGAGGAATGGGAAGGGTTCCCTGCTCGTATCATCATGCACGAGACGGATCACCTTAATGGTATTCTTTACATTGACAAAATGGAAGAACCTAGAGATCTCAAGAAATTTCGTGCTGCTTTAGAAAAAATTAAGCGTCGTTATAACTCTTCAGTCACATAGTTAGGAACTGATAAGCAATTCTAGCTGGATATCCCCTAGAACTGTGAAGCGCAGGAATTATCGGTAGTGTGCGTGTTTTGCTTTGTCTAATTTGAGATAAAAGAAGAACCGGTTGTCTGCTTCTCGTTTTTCATATACAGAATACAGTTGCCAGTGTTCGAATACTTTTGTTCCTAGGATCATTTGGTATTCTAAATAATTTGGAGTATTTGTTCGATGCCATCCATAACGGAGGGTTAAATAATAGTTCCAACATGGATGGGGTCGAATGAATAGCTTCCCCAGGATTAGATTCCGCCTATCTGAGAGCGGGGATGCAAACAATTCTTCTGGAGGTCTACTAACATCAAGCACATAATTATCTTTGTCACATTTGATTAAGCTATATTTGCTTCTGTGTAGAAACTCTAAAGTTAATGCCATAGATTCGCTCCCGACCCATTGCCAAAGTAAGTTCATATGGTCCCAGCAGTGTTTTTTCCAAATCCATTCAGCATCCAAGGAAAAAGTATTCTTACGGTTCAAAGGGAAAAGTATCTTGCATGCTGTCTTGGGAAACGTGGAGCGTGCATAGCTATTGTTAAAAATTTGTGTTGTCCATAACTTTAGGGATACTCTTGGTGCATTAGGAGTTACTTTACTCTCAATATAAGATTTTATTCCTATTTGTCCTAAATTTAGTGAGTGACTGGCATCATTTATAGAAAATATAAATAGGTCATTATTGGAAATTAGTGGGCGACTCTTAGTAGTAAATGTAACGAATGGTTCAACAATATGCTTATGCAAAAGATAGGATTTTTGTGCTGCAAAGCTATAGTCAAGTTTTAGCTCACCAAAGGCTTGGAAGTTTTTATTAGATGTATTAGGCACATGGCTATAATATGCGGCAGATCCCGAGATGCTTGGGGTAAAAGTTCCAATAATCAATGGGAAAGATGTAAATAATCTAGTTGATGTTGACGTACGGACTGAGGAAAAATTTTTTCCAAAAATGTTGTTGCTAAAAACAAAATCTAGGTACCCACATTCAAAGAGATTCTCAATAAATATGCCAGAATTCTTAATGTTGACAGGGAGTTGTTTGAGAGATAGATAGGGTAATTCTTGGTTTACATTTTGAAAAGGATTGACTTTTACCGATGATGCTAATTGTCCATGAAATAGAGGATCATTCCAAGATAATGCCAGTCGAGTGGGTCCGGTATTCTTTAGAGAGAAGTTATTAGGAAAAATATCAGCGACAGTTTCCCAGCTATCACTAATATGGTACTCTCCGCCAAGGCTGACCTTCTTTGAGGTATTAGTTATTGAAAAGTCTCCATGAAATCGGTAGCGATCTCGAGCTTCCGCCATATCAATAGCTAGTCGGTGAGCGTAATAGCTTTTCAAGTTGAAGAAATTATCGGGACGGTTTCTAGGAGCAAAGCGCATGTTATACCCGATACCAATACCATGCTTGAAAAAGCTATCTAAGAAAAAAGTCGATGATAGTTGCCTATTAGAAATAGGAGAATAGCTAATCCCCAAATAAGATCCTAAAAATCCTCCCGTACCCCCACGAAAATTGATAGGTGGCTTAGGGATTTCCATGGGCATAATGGAAAATTGAGGCAAAACAAGAAGAGGAATGCCTCCGATACTAAATCGCGTTTTCCCAATGGAGAGCAAACCATCTGAAGAATATTCTAAATAATCTCCAGAAAGACATATATGCTTCTTGGGTCCTTCGGAAGTCGAAATATATCCCTTTTGGACAACAATAGTTTCGGGAGTTAGGGTCATCATAGATCCCCCTAAAAACCAAGGATATAATGCAAATCGTCCGTTTGTTAGAAGACAAGAGTCAGTGTCTTCATAATATTCTAAGTAATCGCAAGTCAGTGTTTTCCCGCGATAATTAGCCATAACATTGCCATGAGCAATAAACTTTACTCCACGATCTGGAGTATTTTCAACATATGCCTTATTGGCTTGTACACGTAGATTTTTATTAAGGCTTAAAACCCCGTCCTCAATATTTAAGGTCCCAGAAATGCCTTTGAAGTGATTGAGGTAGGATGACTTTTTTTTAGCAGCTTCTTTGTGGGTGAGGGCATTTACTGAAGCACTGTAGGCTAGTAGAGAGGAGAAAAGCAAAAATGGGAGATAGCGTTTCATGAATCTTTCTCCCACTATTCTATTATTTTCATAAGTAATCCAGCTAGGATATGTAGATTCTTCGCTTTGGTTTGTGTCATGAGCTGGATGAGTAAGCGAATGTCCTCTTGTGTTTTAGAAACTACCAAAGATTCTAAAATATCTAACATTAATTGAGCACGAGTTTCAGGAGCAATCTGGTAACGTAAATAAGGTGAGTTCGGACGAGGATGTTTCTCTTCCATATCTACAAATAATAAAGTTTCGTGGATAAGATTTTGAGCATGACGATGGAGAGCTTGTTTTTTCTCTGGATTTTTTGTCAGATTATATAGGGCTAAATCTGCATAAGCACGGATTATAGGTTCTCCAGGAAGAGAAGAGGCTTCAGATAAAATGTCTATAGCTTCTTGATAAAAAGTGTGTGATAAATAAGCAATCGCCTTAGAAGCTAAAGCTGTTTTTTCACTTTTTACTATTTTCTTCACTATGGGTAGGGAGACCTCTTTTCGTAGTTGCAAAAGATAAGTTAGAACGTGCTCCTCAGTATTTTGAATAACGGACAATGCTTTAGCTCTATCTACGGGAGAATCTGGAAGAATTACTCCAATACGCTTCCAAGATTGTGTTGCTCTTCCTTTTGAGAACGTAGGAACGATAGTTTGTGTATAATTGGGTTTAGTTAGCCAATTAACAAAGTAATTTATCAGACAAGGATGATCACATTGCAAGTGAAGCAAAGCTAGACCAGCATTTAATTTTACTTCATCTTCCTGGGTATTTAGAAAAACTGGCAAAATTAATGGGATAGCTAATTCTTTAGACAAGAATCGAGAGGTATATATCGCTCGAGGACGAGATTCAGCAATCTGTTGTTCAAATATAGAAATAGCTTCTTCTTCTTTCCCAAGATGGATTAATGCCTGAGCTGCAGCAAGAGAGATGTCTGCATCAGTACTTTGAAGAAGCTTTTTTATTTTAGGATAACTATGACCATCTTGTAGCTTACCTAGAGCATAAATTGCACCCTCCTTATCCAGAGGAGAAGCGCTTGTCAAAAGGTTCCTCAGGGTTGGTAAAAAACGTTTTTGACCGTACTCTCCGATAAGTAAGGAAGTGTAATTCCTAATTGTGCTACGAGGTGATGATAGTAGCTGACGAACGTAGGTATCAGATTCGGTCGTTTCTAATTTTAAAAAAATAGCTGCGCAAAGACTTTGAATTTCTTCAGGTAATTTGCCAATAAATGAGTGTAAATGGTCAATAACTTTAATGTTTTTTAGATTAGCTAGTCTATAAGCAGCTTCTAATCGGATAATCGGATAAGGAGACGAGAGAGCTTTAAATAATAGTTCATCGGAAGTATGACTGACATGTGCAGATGCCGCAGAAAGAACCAATAATTGTTGAGATGGGTCTGTTGTATCCATGGCTTGTGACAAAATATCTAAAGCCTCAGAAGATCCTACTAATCCAGCGCCAGTAATAGAACTTCTTCTAATATAAGGGTCCGAAGAGCATAAGCCCTGACGTAAACATTCTTCAGCAATTTTTCGTAATATTGCAAAATCGTGCTCACCATACAGATCAAAAGCTTCAAGATAAGCAACAAGGGACTGCTGCAAAGAATTGCGATTAGTGTACAGTATCTTATGGCTGGTAGAGTCAGGAAACTTACCAAAAGCTGGAGTAGAAAGAGCTAACAGTAACCCCAAAAATAGAGCTAGAGAAGATAGTCCCATAAGTTAACGTTAAACTCCAGAAGCAAGTTTTTTAGTGTTTTGATGGGCAAGCCCTGAACGTTATAAGAACAACCCTGTATCTCCTGAATAATGACACTTCCACCATCTTGAATGCTATAACCACCACATTTATCCAAAGTAGAAAAAGCATCTACATATCTGCCCAGATATTCATCAGGGATGGGAATGAATGAAACTTTTGTAAGTTCGGAACGAGTAGACAGTTTGTCTCCTCGTAATAAAGTGATTGAGGTAACGACTGAATGTGTGGTTCCTTGAAGTGCCTTGAGCATGGAAACCGCTCGTTCTCGAGATCCCGGTTTATTGAAAATCTCTCCTTTATAAGCAACAACAGTATCAGCAGTTAAGATTAATTCGGAAGAGTTACTTCGTCTTTCGGCTATACTCTTGGCTTTCCCGACAGATAACTCTTGAGAATAAGCAAAAGGATCCCCGGAATAAACAACCGACGTTTCATCAAAATCCGGAGAAACACAAACAAAAGGAAGTCGGAAGTATTGCAAAATAGACCTCCTTCTTGGTGAAGAAGAACCGAGGATTAATAATGGTTTCATGAATAGGCTCGTAAAATAAGACCCTTCAATAATGGAAAAGAATACTTAACTTTACAACTTATTCATTGCTGTATAGTCAGACATTGTCCCATCAAAGAAGATAATTTTCCCTTTGTCGAAGATAAGCAATTTAGTCGCACACTCATCGATCAGTGTTCTATCATGAGATACAAAAATTGAAGTCCCCTTGTAATCATTTATTGCCCAGGCTAATGCTGAAACAGATTCTAAGTCTAGATGGTTGTTGGCTTCATCTAAAATTAAAACATTGTGATTTTCGAGCATCATACCAGCCATTAATAGACGTGCAGTTTCCCCTCCAGATAAAGCCTTAATTTGTTTAAAGGCGTCGTCTCCACCAAAAAGCATTTTCCCTAAAACACTACGGATTTCTTGATCTGTAATGCCTGTTTTACGATTACGCAACCACTCAAACAAAGTTTCTTCACCACATTCCTTTAAAACGTCTGAGTGATTTTGAGGAAAGTAAGAGAAAGCAACTTGATGGCCTAATTTAATAGAACCCTGCGTAGGCAATTCAACGCCGGCAAGTAATTTCATTAAAGTAGTTTTTCCAAGTCCGTTATTTCCAATAACTCCAATCTTATCTCCCTGATAAATTTCTAAAGAAAACGGAGAAAAAAGATTATTCCCCGAATAACTCTTAGTAATACCCTCTATAGAGAATACTACTTTCCCAGATGTTTTATCGGATAAAGGGAAACGTATATAAGGACGTTGGATATTTGATTTTTTTAGCTCTTGAGGTTGGAGCTTTTTAATTTCTCTTAAACGAGATTGAACTTGACTTGCTCGAGAACCAGCACCGAATTTAGAAACAAACTCTCGCAACTGAGCAATTTTCTTTTCCTTAGATTTAATATCAGCTTTCTCTTGTTCTCGAGAAGCTGTTTTCATCTCAACCATGTCATCATAGTTGCCTGGATAAATAATGATTGTATCGTAGTCGATATCAGCAATATGCGTAGTAATAGTATTCAAAAAATGGCGATCGTGGCTCACTACTATTACAGTGCCATCGTAATCTTTTAAAAAATGAGCTAACCAGTTAATGGAATGAATATCTAAATGGTTGGTAGGCTCGTCCAGTAATAGAGCTTCAGGATGTCCAAACAATGCTTGGCACAAAAGGACTCGAAACTGCAGATCAATAGGAATTTCTGCCATCTTCTTGTTGAAGAATTCCTCAGGTATACCAATACCAGATAGAAGTTCCTCGGCTTCGGATTCAGCACGATATCCATTTTCTTCTCCGATAACTTCTTCAATCTCACCGAGCTGTATACCAATAGCATCAGTAAACTCTTCCAAATAGAGTGCGTCACGACGCTGGAAAGCATCCCATAAACGAGAATTTCCCATAATTACACAATCTAAAACAGAAACTTCGCCAAAACTATCGATATTTTGACGGAGGATGCCAACTTTTTTAGGAAGAGAAATAGACCCACGAGATGGCTCAACAACTCCTGTAATGATCTTTAATAACGTGGATTTGCCAGCACCATTAGGACCAGTTAATCCGTAACGGTTACCTGGATTAAATACTACGGAAACATCGTCAAAAAGCACACGAGTTCCCAAAGTCTTGCCAATTTTGTCTAGTACGATACTCATGCGAACCAGCATAACAAAGAGGATCTTAGAGTACAAGAGGTTTAGGGGAGTCTAACTATGTGGATGTGATTCATTGTGGGTTTGCTTTTTACGACGCACAGATACATGAGTATAAATAGTAGTTGTTTCAAGCGAGCTATGACCTAAAAGTGCTTGGATAGTTTTTAAATCCATGCCATTTTCTAACCAGTGTGTAGCAATTGTGTGACGGATTGTGTGTGGGGTGATAGTTCCTGATAACCCAGACATTTTAAGATATTCTTGGAATTTTCTATCGATTGAACGTGTAGTTAATCGTTTACCAAAACGGTTAAGGAAAACAGCTTGCGATTCTTGAGCAATGATCGTGCGCTCGGGATGGTCAAGGTATCGTCTTAGCCAAGTGGCAGCATGAGGGGTCATTGGAACTATACGTTCTTTTTTTCCTTTACCTCGAATACGTAGTAAGTTAGTTCCAAAATCAACATCAAAAAGATTTATAGAAACAATCTCACTAATTCTTAAACCCGAACTATAAAATAATTCTAATAAGCAACGATCTCTGAGACCTGTATACTTAGTAAGATCAGGAGTAGCCATAAGAATTTCAATTTGTTCATAAGTGATAGGAGAGGGTAATTCTTTGGGGAGACGAGGGCCTTGAATTGTTTCAGTAGGATCTTCCAGTATTAGGCGATTTTTAACACAATAACGTGCGAAGCTGCGGATCGCTGATAGACGTCTTCGAATAGTTCGTTTAGATTTTTGTTCTTCGATCAATGTTAAGAGATATAAACGGATATTCTCCTTGGTGAATTGCGAAAAAGACAGAGTAGCTATGTTTAGAGGTCGATTTCTAAAATCGATAGTTTCTGAAAGGGGAAGATGCCCTTCTTTTTCTAGAAATTCTTTCAGACTATTTAGATCGATGCAATAGTTTCTTAGAGTGTGGTGAGAAGCAGCCTTTATATTTTGTAAATAATCCAAGAATGAATAAAAAGCAGTTATCATAGATAACCTCTAATTCAGTTGCTTCATGAATATTATTTATTTTTTGTGGGATTTTTTGGAAATGGATAACTACGAAATTCTTCAGCAGCCATAACATTAGGGAATATGTCAGATGCTTCTACTTCAAAATCTCTTGTATTTAAATAACGAGCAGAAAAATGTGTTAGGATAAGTTGTTGAGCCTTTGCTTCTTTAGCTTGTGCAGCTGCCTGTTTGGCAGTCATGTGATAATGACTAGAGGCCAGGTGTTTGTGTTCTTCAAGGTATGTACTTTCGCAAAGCATAATTCGTGCATTTCTCGATAGCTCTACTACAGCTGGGCATGGAAGAGTGTCAGCGATGACCGCTATGCTATCACCTTTTCGTACGTAACTGACATCCGTAAGATGAACTATTTTACCTTGAATACTTAGGAATTTATTTTGTATTAGATCTTGCATAATTGGGCCTTGAAGGCCATGAGCTTTAATTTTTTCAGGGATAAATTTAATCGTATCAGGTTCAGTAATCCTCCAGCCTAAAGTATCTACTTGATGATTTAGCCATTTTGCTTCAATACGAAAATTACCGAAATCTTCAACGATACCTTCATGGACGACTGGATGTTCGATTACTCGAATAGTTTCATGATAAATTGTACCATAACGTAATCGATCAAAATATTTTTTTCCTGATGCCGGGTAGTAACAATGTATGGGGTGAGTCACTTTATCGAGGTTGAGACGCATTAGCATAGAGCCCAAGCCCAAACAGTGATCTCCATGAAAATGACTGATGAAGATTCGCGAAACTACTGTTGGGGTCATATTAGCAAAAATAAACTGTCGCTGAGTGCCCTCACCGGGATCGAATAGCAAACCTTCGTTATTCCAACGAAACAGGTAGGCTCCTTGATTACGAGTTCGCGTGGGCTGTTGGCTAGAGCAACCCAAAATTACTAAGTCTCTACAACTCATAAGATAAAGAAGTTTATATTTGAAAAGAAGTAGAAGGATAAATCAAGAGAATAAAATTCTCTACTAGAAGTTGTGAATTTATCTCATACTTTTTCTAAACACAATTCTATCAAGATTGTCTCCAACAATAAGCATTTTGTATTTTGCTATGAGATTCATCTTCAGAAGCACTCGAGGATTCTGAAGTTGTTGTATAGGTGGACGTGTCTGTGAGTGATACTTCCTGGGATGTAGATGATTGTTTTTTACGTATCATTTTTTTTCTGGCTTTCGCTATGCCTGCTTCTCTATTGCTATTTGCTTTTTGTAAGCTTAAATTGTGTGTAGATGGCCTATGATTCTTCTCAGTTTGTCGTGTTTTGCGAATATTAGGACGATTATTAATATTTTGGTTTTCAGAATTAATTTCTGAATTTTTTTTATTCTGATTATTTTCTATTTGACATTTCCTGATGTAGGATAAAAGCAAAGAAGCGGAACAAAGGATAGTAGCTATTGTAGGGACGCACCCAATGCCGATATAAAGACCTAAAGGGGAGAAAAATCCTGCTATAAATCCAGACAACATTGTTACGAATAGCACAGTGAGTATAACTAAGGCACATTTGCTAATAATTTTAGCTGTTAATGAGTCTTCTGGAGAGGTATTATTAGAGAGTTTATTTTCTGTGGTGTTTCGAGTTGAGTCCAGGATTTGAGGAGGGATCATATTAGTTGTTGTGGCGGACATAAATATCTGTTTCTCATATGCTTGTGCAAAAAATTATGCCGCAGTTTAAAACTTAGACGATCTCTTGTAAACGTACAGACTTTTTTTATTACAGAAATATGAGCCACTGTTGTGTAATAAAAGTGGCTCATAAAGCTACAACGAGCTTTATTTCATTTTGGAAACGCTATTTTGAAAACATCGTCATAATGTTCAACAAAATGTACTTTTAGGTCTTTTTTCAAGTAAGCGGGCAGTTCCTCATAATCTCTTCTATTGTCTTCGGGGAAAATAAGAGTGTGCAAATGAGAGCGCCGTGCGGCTATAAGTTTCTCTCGAATTCCACCAACGCCTAAGACACGACCAGTCAGTGTAATTTCCCCAGTCATTCCTAAATTGTCTAAAACAGGAGTTTCCAGTAACAAGGAAAGCAAAGAAGTAACCATAGTGATACCTGCCGAAGGCCCGTCTTTAGGAGTGGCTCCTTCAGGAATGTGAATATGGACTTGAGACTTCGCGAAGAAAGTATAGCCAGGAGCATATTTATCCAGCGCACTATGCAAATACGTCCAAGCAATTTGTGAAGACTCCTTCATTACTTCACCCGCTTGGCCTGTTAGATGCATATCGGTTTTTCCTGAGGGCACTTGAACACTTTCTATATAAAGAGTGGCGCCACCTAAAGAGGTCCAGGCTAAACCTGTGGCGACACCTATTGGGGTTGCATCATAGAATCGATCACTTGAAAATATAGGTTTGCCAAGATAGTCTTGTAAATTTTTCGAATCAATTTTAAAGCCAACCTTCCTGGGATGAGGTTTTTCTTGGTTTTGAACTATTTTCAAAGCCGCTTTTCTGAGAACCTTTTTGATATTGCTGTTTAATGATCGAACCCCGGCCTCGCGAGCATAGTTATTGATCATTTGTTTAAGAGCATCTGGCTGAAATGTTACGTCTTTGGCAGTTAGGCCCATCTCTTTGCGGGCTCTAGGTACGAGATACTTAGTGGCAATTTGTAGCTTTTCCTCTAATATGTACCCAGATAGACGCAAGATTTCCATGCGGTCCAGCAGGGGATCTGGAATAGTATCCAGAACATTCGCAGTCAGGATGAAAAGAACGTCGGAAAGGTCTACTCTTACATCCAAATAGTGGTCTAAGAAATCCTTATTTTGCTCTGGGTCCAAAACTTCTAATAATGCCGAGGCTGGGTCGCCATGATAACTGCTACCAATTTTATCAACTTCGTCAATCATGATAACAGGATTCATGGTTTGACTTTGTTTTAATGCTTGGACTAACTTTCCAGGCATAGCCCCAATATATGTGCGCCTATGGCCTTTGATCTCAGCTTCATCTCGCATACCTCCGACGGAAAAGCGGAAGAATTTACGATGAAGTACTTTAGCTATACTACGACCGATGCTGGTTTTTCCTACTCCAGGAGGGCCAACTAAGCAAATGATACTACCTTTAAGGCCGTTCGATAATTTTCCTACACTAATTAGTTCCAAAATTCTTTGCTTGATTTCTTCTAAGCCGTAGTGATCCTTATTAAGGATGGTTTCCGCTTTTTTTAAGTCATGATATTCACGGCTATGAACTCCCCAAGGTGTAATTGTCAACCAGTCCAAATAGTTTCGGCACACTGCATATTCTGCTGAGGAAGTTTCTAGAGTTTGTAGTTTCTCTATTTCGTCCTGAATTACCTCCATAGCATATTCTGGGACGTCACGTTTCCGTAAGCGCTCGGTAAATTTTTCAATGTCAATCGCTCGATCTTCTTTCTCTAAACCTAGCTCTTTTTTTATTGTTTTTAGCTGTTCTTTAAGAAAGAATTCTTTCTGACTTTTTGTAATGGTAGCTTCAATTTTTTGATTTATACTACTCTGTAAACGGCTAAGATCTAATTCTTTTTTAAGTAGGATAAGAGCTTTATCTATCCTATCATGCATATTCGTAGTTTCCAAGACTTCCTGAAGCTCTTCTCTGGTAGCAGTTGTGAGAGCTACAGAAAAATCAGCGAGCTTCCCTGGCTCAGTAAAATCAGAATGACCAAGAAAAATTTGTAATTCTTCTTTAAATAGTGGGTTGAGCTTAAGTAGATCTTTAATAACGGAAACAATACTAATTGAATACGCTTTAAGTTCTTCGGTAAGTTCTTTATTTTCTTTATGATATGAAACGCGAGCCTTTAGATATTTGTCCTTAATAGGCTCTTCAATGCGTATGCGTTCTTCAATGCTTAATAGTACTTGAGCGCTGCCACCTTCTATGGGCATAATACGCAAAATACGCGCTGCGACCCCTACTCGGTAGAGTTGATTGAATCCTACCTTTAATATGTCTGCGTCTTCTTTCTTTGTTAAAACTAAACCAATATATTTCTGCGAAGATTTGGCTAGAAGTTTGAGTACTTCATAGTATGGACCAGATTCTATGAGAATCGGGGCAGCCATTCCCGGGAAAAAGGGGCGTTTGTTTAGAGGAAGGATAAACAAATCCGGGGGTAGAGAGTGACTATCTGATTTTTCTTCAACTTCCTCGGATTCATCTAAGAGTTTCTCCACTTCTTGAGAATTAGGATCCAAGAGTTCCGCATCTGTGTTTACTGTAGAGTCCACAATTGTCCTTAGTTCTGAGAGTCCCAAGACACCCTTATACGCTGTCCAATTCTTCTGGGGAAAGCCTTTTAGGGTCCTACCTATTTCGACATATTACAAAATAATCGAAATTAGCGCACCCCCACAACTTCTGAGAAGGATGGGCTAAAGAACAAGAATTAAGAAAGAGGAGGGTTTAAATCAAATCGTTTTTCTAAATTTTAAAGAAAATCAAAACTCAAAAATATTTTCTTATACTAATAAAGAGGTTTAATGTCAGATTCTTTCAATCTGCGATGGAGTTGTTTTTATCCGTTTTATTGTCTTTAATTTATTAGATTTTAGTTATTTTTTGATTAAAAGTTTCTATGGTGCTATAGTCTTAGTGTTTAGCTTTTGTTTGGGATATGCATTTTTATAACTGTCTTATTATCGATACTTCTGGATATCAGCCTTTTCTAGCGCATGTAGATGCTCAGAAAGTGCTGAACAGCTGGTCTCTTCCTTTAGGACCTGATCAGGGGTTAGTTCTTGATTTTATAGTAAAAAATTTATCCTTGTCATTTCAGGGTATTGGTGTGGCGGTGGGTCCCGGTAATTTTTCATCTACTCGAGTTGGACTGGCTTTTGCCCAAGGATTATCTCTCGCTGCTAAAGTTCCTCTCGTTGGCTATAGTTCTCTAGAAGGTTATTTGAGCAAGGGTGAAAAAACTAAGGGTTTGATGTTGCCTTTGGGGAAGAAGGGAGGAGTATTAACTTTAAGTTGTGATCTTTCGGATAATGGACTTGTTTGCGGTGAAGATGGAGTTGGTCCTGGTATGTTGTTGTCTTATGAAGAAGCTTCAGCAATATGTCTTGAGCGTAATTGTTCCCACGTCGTATCGCCAAATCCCGATTTGTTTAGGGACGCGTTTTCAAAAGAAATATACATAGAGAAAATGAGTCCTTCTTTAGAGTGTATTCGTAGTCATGTGATTTCTCAATTAATGCTGTTAAGCTGTCATCCTCAGCTAACTCCTGATTACCGTAGTTGTTCCTCTTTTTTTAATTTTTAACCTGATATTAATTTCTAGTTGTGGTCTATAGGATTTTTTTGACGCCTCCTGTTTGTTTGAGTAATTTTGTTTTTAGCTTTTGTCTAACATTTTCTTTGATTTTTTGGATGTGTTCTAAGACAACTATACTCTTGAACCCTAATAGTTGTGATGCTACAATCGGAGATTCTCTAGTACGATGGAGTCTAAGTTCAGTAGAATTGTTTTGAAAAATCTAGTTATTATTATTGCGAAATAAGGTAATGCATGCCCAGTGTTAAAGTAAGAGTTGGGGAGCCTGTAGATCGAGCTCTTAGAGTCTTAAAAAAGAAAGTTGATAAAGAAGGTATTTTGAAAACTGCTAAAGCTCGTAGATTTTATGATAAGCCTTCCGTGAAGAAGCGTGCTAAATCTAAAGCTGCAGCTAAGTATCGCGGTCGTTAATAAAGGATCTTCTTAATTGGTGGTGTTTCGTTTATGGATTACTATGCTGTTTTGGGGGTTTCTAAGAGTGCTTCTCCCGAAGAGATAAAGAAAGCTTATCGCAAGTTGGCGGTTAAGTATCACCCTGATAAGAATCCTGGCGATGCGGATGCGGAGCGCCGCTTTAAAGAGGTTTCGGAAGCTTACGAAGTGTTGAGCGATGCCCAGAAGCGTCAGAACTATGATCGTTACGGTAAAGATGGACCTTTTGCAGGGGCTGGTGGCTTTGGTGGGGCTGCTGGCATGGGCAATATGGAAGATGCTTTGCGTACTTTTATGGGGGCGTTTGGCGGCGATTTTGGTGGAGAGTTTGGTGGAGGCGGTAGTTTCTTTGAGGGGCTTTTTGGAGGGCTTGGCGAAGCGTTTGGCGTTCGTGGTGGCGATCCTTCTGGAGCTCGTCAGGGGGCTAGTAAAAAGGTCCATATTACTCTCACTTTCGAGGAGGCAGCTCGTGGTGTAGAGAAGGAATTGATTGTTTCTGGGTATAAATCTTGTGAAGCTTGTTCTGGAAGTGGAGCAGCTAATAGCCAGGGAATCAAGTGTTGTGATCGCTGTAAAGGGTCTGGGCAGGTTGTTCAGAGTCGGGGTTTTTTCTCTATGGCTTCTACGTGCCCTGAGTGCGGTGGAGAGGGTCGTGTTATTACAGACCCTTGTTTAACATGTCGTGGTCAGGGAAGAATTAAGGATAAACGTAACGTTCATGTTCACATACCTGCGGGAGTTGACTCTGGTATGCGTCTGAAAATGGAGGGTTACGGTGATGCTGGGCAAAACGGTGCCCCAGCGGGTGATCTCTACGTATTTATTGATGTAGAGCAACATCCTTTCTTTGAACGTCGTGGTGATGATTTGGTTTTGGACTTGCCTATTGGGTTCGTAGATGCAGCCTTAGGAATGAAGAAGGAGATCCCGACTCTATTAAAAGGAGGGTCTTGCCGTATTGTTGTCCCCGAAGGCATACAGAGCGGTACTATCCTTAAGGTAAAGAACCAAGGATTTCCTAATGTTCATGGGAAGGGTCGCGGGGACCTTCTTGTCCGAGTTTCTGTTGAAACCCCGCAACATCTTTCTGAAGAACAGAAAGAAGTATTGCGTACATTTGCCTCTATGGAGAAAGCAGAGAACTTTCCTAAGAAACGGGGTTTCTTAGATAAAATTAAAAGCTTCTTTTCTGATTTTGCTGTTTAGCTAAAAGATAGCTGGCTTTAGCTAGAGGATTAGGCATGGTTGCGGTAAAGCATAAGTTACACACTTCTCTTGAAGAAATCCTAAAATTGGTTTGGGTTCTTCGATTTGCGGAAAGCAAGATGCTTCTTTTTTCTAGACAAAGTGGTTCAGGCGGAAGTTTTCAGCTTTCCTGCGCTGGACACGAGCTAGCTGGTGTAGTGGCGGGTAAGCATTTTGTTGCTGGAAAAGATTGGTCATTTCCTTACTATCGTGATCAGGGATTTCCGATAGGATTAGGGTGCGATCTTTCTGAAGTATTAGCATCGTTCTTGGCCCGTGTTTCCCCTAATCATTCTTCGGGGAGAATGATGCCATACCATTATTCTCACAAGAAATTTCGTGTCTGTTGTCAGTCTAGCGTAGTGGGCACGCAGTTTTTGCAAGCTGCTGGCCGTGCCTGGGGCGTGAAGCATTCTGGGGTAGATGAAGTCGTTTACGTCTCGGGCGGGGATGGTGCAACATCTCAGGGAGAGTTTCACGAAATGTTGAACTACGCTTCTCTACATCAACTGCCTCTCGTGACAGTTATACAAAATAATCGTTGGGCAATCTCAGTCCCCTTCGAAGAGCAATGCGGTGCAAGCTTAGAGAAGCTAGGAAAAAGTTATCACAATCTTTCTGTATATACTGTTGACGGTGGTGATATTTCTGCTTTAGATGCGACTTTCGCTAATGCAGTACAAGAGGCTAGATACGATTCGGTGCCGGCTTTGGTTTTGGTGGATGTTGTGCGCTTAGAACCTCACAGTAATTCAGATAATCATGATAAGTACAGAAGTTCTGAAGACCTGGCGTCTTGCATGAGTAATGATCCTTTATTGCGTTTGGAAAAACAAATGCATGAGGAATACGGTATATCACAGGATGATATTCGTGCGATTAGGGAAATTGCTAAAGCAGAGGTCTTAAAGGCTTGCGAAATTGCAGAAAGCATGCCTTTTCCAAGTAAGGGTTCAACAAGTCATGATATATTCGCTCCCACCACTGTTGCACTTATTGATTACGAATCTTCCTTAGAAGCTCAGATGCATTTGCGTAATCATGAACCACAGGTAATGCGCGATGCAATAGCAGAAGCATTACGTGAAGAGATGCAACATGATTCTGGAGTTATCGTTTTTGGAGAGGATGTTGCAGGGGATAAGGGCGGAGTTTTTGGTGTTACTAGAAATCTTACAAACGAATTTGGCTCACACCGTTGTTTCAATACCCCTTTAGCAGAGGCAACAATCATTGGCACAGCTATTGGGATGGCTCTTGATGGATTTCATAAACCTGTCGCAGAAATTCAGTTTGCCGACTATATTTGGCCCGGAATTAACCAATTGTTTTCTGAAGCATCTAGTATATACTACCGGTCTGCTGGAGAATGGGAGGTGCCTTTAGTTATCCGTGCTCCTTGCGGTGGATATATTCAAGGCGGTCCATATCATTCTCAAAGTATTGAAGCGTTTTTAGCCCATTGTCCGGGATTAAAGGTTGCATACCCATCTAATGCTGCAGATGCTAAGGCCTTGTTGAAAGCTGCTATTAGAGATCCTAATCCTGTTGTATTTCTCGAACATAAAGCGCTGTATCAGCGTCGTATTTTTAGTGCTTGCCCTGTCTATTCTTCAGATTACCTTCTTCCTTTTGGTAAAGCTGCTATTGTTAATCCCGGAACTGATCTTACGATTGTCTCCTGGGGAATGACTTTAGCAATGAGTGTGGATGTGGCTAAAGAGTTGGAAGATCTTGGCATTTCTGTTGAGGTTATTGATCTACGGACTATTGTTCCTTGTGACTTTGCTACTATCCAGGAATCTGTAGAGAGGACTGGGAAGTTGCTTATCGTCCATGAGGCACCAGAATTTTGTGGTTTCGGAAGTGAATTAGTCGCAACTATTGCCGAGCAGGCTTATACCTATCTCGACGCTCCAGTCAAACGTATTTGCGGGCTATATGCTCCTGTACCTTATTCTAAAATTCTTGAAAATGAAGTGCTGCCTCAAAAAGAGCAAATTCTTCAAGCAGCGAAAAGCCTAGCAGAATTTTAATGCTCCTTTAGCGACAACATCTTCTCTAAAGTTTCTTTCAGAGGGATTGTGGTTAGGTCATTAACACTAATGTGTTTTATTGAGCTGGACGGATCGTCTATTTCTAAACGAATAGATTCTAATAGAGCCAGAGTACATCCATAACTCCAGGTTTCGTATTCTTCTTGACTTTTCGCTATATCTCGGATTCCCAACAGTTCTAATTGTATGCTAGAGATTTGATGTTTTTTGCAGATAGCAAAGCACTTGCGATACATCATAATAAGATTTAAGAGAGCAGTTTCAAAAGAAAAATCTTTGAAGGTTACAGCTCTTGACATCGTTTTACGTTTTTGTTCAGGGATAAGAGTCTCTATTGTAGGAGGATTTACAAGTATCAAAACATTGTTACCTATTGAACCACTTTGATTATATGCGCAATGTCCTGAGGATATAGATCCTGGGAAGAAATTACTACAGGATGACGCGATTATGTCCCAAGAAGATTTAGAAATTCTTCCCACTAAAGCAAGGGATCTTCCTATTGATTTGCTTTGGTCTCGATCAGAATTTGTTGTCAAAACTATTGCATGATTGTGATTAAGATATGGATCAGTGAGAGGATGTCCCTTGAACAAACATAAAGTGAGTCTACGTTTATGGTCTTCTAGAGTAATACATGATTCAGATATACGCTTTTTCTTAAGTTTTGTTTTTATCGTAAATAATGAGGAAAGTTTACTTGCTGATTCATATGCTGAGATATTTTTGGGCAAAATTATCTCACGAGTTTTAATTTTTCTAGAAATGCAAAGAATGGCAGCCAATACTAATGAATTAGTTATTAATACAAGACAAGGAAAAAACCAGGAAACTAGTAAGCACGAACTTATCAAACTTATGATGAATAAAATCGAAAGAAAATAAATAGATATTTTAAGAGAACATAATTCAGGCAAACTCAACTTATTTACAGAATAGCTATTCGTAACACAGTCTAATAAGGAAGTAATAGCATACATGGTGTCTTATCGAATTCATCCTAGTTTTGTGAGACAGTTTTATGCCACAAGCATGTGTCCCTTCTTAATTTCATAGACTTAGTTTATGATATTATCTATTTTTTCTAATTCTTTAGATTTTCTGAGATAGATCCCAAGTATAAAAATTAAAAAGAAGGATAAAGTCGAAATTATTGTTTGAGGAGGTGACATTCGTAGTGTTACTAGAAGATTTTTAGAATGTAGTATAGGCAGAGAAAGTAAGTTTTGGATTAGGAATTCCGTCATGGAAGAAAAAAAAGGAAAAATAAGAGATAGTAAAGTACAGGCTATTATAACAGGAATGGTTAAAGGAAAGAATAAATTATAAATAATACCGTCTAAAGGAATAGTTCCGAAATAGTGAAGCATAGGTATCCATAGGAATATGTTAGCTGATAATGATAGCGAAAGACTACCAAACATGTATTTCATTAATGGGAGTAACCTATAGGGCAGAAAAACTGTCCATGGAGTATAGAAAAAGTAGAAGATGGGTTGAAAAAATAATAGAATTCCTAAAGTTGCTAGGAATGAAAGAGAAAAGCTGGGCGACAGAGGAGAAAACATAAGGGAACATACAATGCAACTTATGCCTAACCTGTTTAATCCCGAACAATATCCCGGAAAATAGCCTGAAAGACACATAAATATAAAGGATAACCAGGCCCGCCACACCGACGGTGTTGATGGGAAAATTATGGTTATGAGAGACAAAATAGTGAGCGCTATAATGTTCTGACATCTTCTTGGCAGGGCTTGAGAACACAAAAAAATATACGATGAAAACAAAGTAAAATGCCAGCCAGATATGGCAAACAAGTGAGCTAATCCCTTATTCCGAAAAGTTTCTCTCAAAGATTTAGGAAGTGGGGTGCCTAAAATAAGACTAGCAGCGAAACTTCCGCAATCTTTGTTGATAAATCTGTTAAGAATTTGTTCATGACATTGTGTGCGTAGCTTTTGTTTAATCCTTGTTAAACTAGAGGTAGGTGCTGGGTAGATATTTCCTTCAACTTTGAAAATGAGTTGGTTTAGTTTCCTTGTTGTTTTGCCGTGTAGAATATAACTCTGGTTTATTTCTAACGGCGTATCCGAGATAACTACACAAGATAGGTTACGGTATTTATTTCTAGAACCTATAGAATACAGAGATGAGGCCTCTGCATAATATCTTCCCCTCATTGATGTTTTGATTATGAAAATTCCTGAAGCTTGTCCAGAATGTAGTGAAGGAGAGGCTAGATAGGCATAGCTGACAATCATAGCAAACCAAAAGATTATCCAACGGTGTATATCTTTTTTTGGAACAAATAGATGCAAAAATAAAATAGCAATAGCCGAACACAAAGGATAAGATAAAGAAAACATTCCTGTTAGCCAGTACAAAGCAATTATGCATACGGGATGCTGTTTTTGGAAATAACAGCAATTATGATTGAGTTGGAGCCACAAGGAAGATAGGGTATATCTTAGGGAGGAAAATGAAAAAATCTGATAATCCTTCATCTTTGAACTATTTTTCTTCCCCTTTGGATGTAAAATCTGTCGAGGAGTTGCGTAAAGAATTTTCTTGGGAAGAGATTTCCATACAAATTCCTCGTCTGCCACGAGGATGGTATGAGCTCGTAGGACTAGAAAAAAAAGATCGTATAGATCTATGCCGGGAATACTGGCTTTCTATTTTAGGGCTTAAGGATGATTTAGCGCTTGGTATTTGTCGCTTTTTTGCTCTTTTAGAATCTATCGACGTATATGTGTATCGCACCTCAAAAGGTCCTTACAGTGTTAAAATGCTTTATACATTCGTAGATGGACGTTGTAGTTTCCAGGGTTCTCCTCCTTTATCTGAAACCACTAATCTTTGTCTCCCTATTCTTGGAGATGATCACTATCATCGATTTTTTACTATTCATAATGGTTTCGGTAAGTGGGAAGATGGAGGTATTTTTTCTTATCGGGCTTTAGCAAAGGTTCAGCATAAACTTCGTAATTACTTGATCCATATGAATAAAATTTCTCCTGAAGAGGATTGTTCCTCATTAGGAGTTTTCCCGTTTTATGGTTATGAAGAGCCTTGTGCTTATCAATGTTTTCTTGTTGACCCAGAAGTGCGCAGAGACTTTCCTTCACTCAACCTTTTGATTAGCGAAACAAGTTTATTTAAAAGAGATTTAGAAAATATAGAGATATTGTGCTCAGACTCCCGTTATTATCCATCATTCATTACTTGGTTCGAAAATTATCTGAATGAATAAAGCAATTATCTATGTATCTATCTATTTTGTTTAGGGTTTAATGTAAAAATCTTGGTTTCAGTGTCTTGTGTTTTGTCGATTTTGTCAGTTTTTGGTTTTGATCATAGATATAAGATCTAGGATTGATAATTGTTTTCTCTAAAGATTAAGTTCAGAGTATAATCTTGTTCTCTAGATGTTTGCTCGAATATTCAAGAGATAAGGTGGAGGGAGTCTATTGGAAGAGGATGCAAAGTGTACGTCTTGTTTAGAGGACATAGAGCCCGTTGATTGTTATGAAAGTAGTGATGAAGTGAAAGTTACACACGCATTTATTGTTCAGAATGCTTCTGGTATTCATGTACGTCCTGCAAGTACTTTGGTTAAACTTTTCGAGGGCCAAGAATGTGAGGTTATTTTTACTTACGAAGGTAAGTCAGTAAATGCTAGAAGTGTGATGAGTATCCTCATGTTAGGAGTTCCTCAAGGAGGTGAAATTTTTGTTCATCTTAAGGGGAAAGATGCTTTGCATGTATTACAAAAATTACAAGATATTTTCGCACAGGGTTTTGGAGAACTGTAATGGTTGCTGTTGATCACGATAAACATAATGAAGAAGTGCGAATTTCTGCTGTTGCTCTTGTCCCAGGATTAGGTGTTGGTAGAGCATTTTTTTTAGGCACCTCTCCTTTGCAAATCCATGAACTTACTCTTCCTCAAGAAGAAGTCGAACATGAGATTCATCGTTATTATAAAGCTTTAAATCGTTCGAAATCTGATATTGTTGCTTTAGAAAAAAAAGCTAAAGCAACTCAAGGACAACAAGAGATCACTGCTATTCTTCAATCCCACTTGGAGATTATTAAGGACCCAATTCTGACAGAAGAAGTTGTTAATACGATTAGAAAAGATCGTAAAAATGCTGAGTATGTCTTTTCTTCAGTTATGGGGAAAATAGAGGAATCTCTTTCCTCAGTACAGCACAATTCTCTCGCTGTTGATCGTATCCAGGATATTCATGATATCTCTAATCGAGTAATCGGTCATTTATGTTGCCAGCATAAACGTTCTTTAGGCGAATCAGATCAGAATATCATAGTATTTTCTAATGAGCTTACTCCGTCGGAAGCTGCTGGTGCTAACCCTTCATATATCCGTGGCTTTGTTTCTCTAGTGGGTGCCGCTACATCACATACAGCGATCGTTGCTAGAGCTAAGGATATTCCTTATCTTGCGAATATTTCCCAAGATTATTGGACTTTGATGAAAGAGTATAATGGCCATTTAGTATTAATTGATGGGAATCAGGGTGAGATCATATTCAATCCCTTACCCAAGACTTTAGAAAGTCGTTGTAAAAAAAAGACAGCACCAAAGAAAGTAAAACCTAAAGCAAGCTTTCAGCATACTATTGTTGTATCTTCCCAAGCTACAAGTATTTCTGAACTAGACATGCTTGAGCAATTTTTCCCAGAAACTTCCGTAGGCTTATTTAGGTCAGAGTTCCTCGCCATTGCCGACCAGAAGATTCCCAATATAGTTGAACAGACGGAGGTATATAAACGGCTTGCTTCGTTTTCCGGAGGTATTTCTGTATTACGTTTATTTGATTTTGGAGAAGACAAGGTTTGCCCCTGTCACGAACCTATTTTAGGCAGATCTGTTCATAGTCTACTGAATAGTTCTTATCTTTTAGATCATCAACTTCAAGCTGTATTGGCAGCTTCCCTTTGTGGTCCTATAAAATTATTAATTCCCGGTGTTGCAGATGTGGGAGAGATTGTAGCTGTTAAGCAAAGATTAGAAAAACTTAGATCAGTTTCTCCTCAGGAATCTATCATCGAAAATATTATCTGGGGAAGTATGATTGAGATGCCTTCTGCAGTATGGATGATAGATGAGATTTTAAAGCAATGCGCTTTTGTTTCCATAGGTACCAATGACTTGATGCAGTATTCTTTAGGGATCTCTAGGGAGTCTGTTATCCCAGAGTATTTGAATCTTCCTTTGCATCCTTCTGTCGTACGCATGGTTCGTCATGTGGTAGAATCTGCCAAGAGAAAACAAGTGCCCGTGTCCATATGCGGAGAAGCTGCAGGATCTTTGGAATTAGTTCCATTATTTTTAGGGTTGGGAGTCACAGAACTCTCGGTAGCTATGCCAAGAATCTCGGACTTGCGAGACAGAATAGCTAGTCTCGATATGAATTATTGTCTAGACTTTACAGAAAAAATATTAAAAGCAAGGACCTGTGCAGAAATACAGGCCCTGTGGGTTTAGAAAGGCATTCCTACTCGCATTGCAGCCATTTCAGAATCCATAGCTTGCTTAGCGTCTTTAAAGGCAGCCTTAAATAAATCTGCAACGACTTCAGGGTCTTCAGGGTCCAAACACGTGGGAGAAACTTTAACAGAAATAATATCACATTTTCCATTAATAGTCACCGAGACTAAGCCATTACCAGCTCGTCCTTCATAACGTTTTTGTTCTAATGAAGCCTCCATTTCTAGAAATTGTTGTTCCATTATTTTTGCTTCTTTTTTCTTTCTAGCATATCCGCTGCCCATGAAATTTACTCCTTAGTTAATACACCTGCAAATTCCACAGCGGTAAATTGTAACAAAGTATCTATAGTAGCTGACTCTTTTGAAGAAATTGTTATTTTCTGGGAAGCAGTATCTGGTGTAGGTCTAGGTCCAGCAAAAGAGGTCAAGAAACTCTGTTGTTCATGATTTACTTGAGAAGAAGGATCAGGATTAGCTCTTGGCTGTGGAGAAACCTTATCCTCATTTAGTGTGTGGTTATGCAGTTGAGAAATTAATGTGTTTATAGACGGACGATGGCATATCCGAATAAGATGAATAATCACGGTTTCTAGGAAAGTCTTTTCAAAAATAGTCTGCTGTAGATGCTTTGCAGATTCTCCTAGAAAATCAATAATCTCTAATAAGTACTCATCTGAATAAGAACTAGATATTGCTAATAGAGAGGGGTTATCTTTTTTCAAGAGTAAGTCTCTATAGAAGATCGTTAAATCCTGTAGGAAGGTGATAGGTGCTACTCCAGAGTCAATGATGGTGGTAATAGGAAGCAAAGCTTTGGCATAGTCTTTCTCACTAATTGCTTTAGCTAACTTACAGAGAGTGTCGTGCGATGCTAAACCCAGAGCTTCTGATACTTTTTCTGGTGATAAAGTATCTGGGAAAAGACTCACTACATAATCATATAGAGACTCTGCATCCCGTAAACTCCCCTGAGCGGAATAAGCAATAGGAACTAGAGCTTCCCGAGATACTAATATTTCAGAATTTGAAGCGATAGACAGTAATTTATTGACGATTAGATCATCCGGGATTCTTTTTAGGTGCAATTTTTGACAGCGACTTAGAATGGTGGCTGGGACTTTGTGCATCTCTGTAGTGGCTAAAAAGAATTTGATATGAGCAGGGGGTTCTTCTAACGTTTTTAGTAGAGAATTGAAGGCCTCTTTGGTAAGCATGTGTACTTCATCAATAATGTAGATTTTGTATTCTGATTTCACTGGAGAGAAGAACACAGTCTCGTTAATTTGTCTAATATCTTCAATTCCTCTATGTGATGCACCATCGATTTCGAGAACATCTAAAGCCGTTCCTTGAGAAATTTCTTTGCATGATGCACAGGAATTACATGGCTCGAATGATGGGCTCAGATTAGAACAATTAAGTGCTTTGGCAAAGAGACGAGCCAAAGTAGTTTTTCCTGTGCCACGAATTCCTGAAAATATGTAAGCATGAGCAGAACGCTTAAGATGTAAAGCATTTTTCAAGACTGTAACTACAGAATCTTGTCCAACTATTTCTTGAAATGTCTGAGGGCGATACTTTCTAGAAGAAACTTGATAAGTAGATGATGCCATAGAAAGTTCTCCTAAAACTAAATTTACGTTATTCTGAAATGGGCTATAAGTCTTTATGCTGGCATATTTTCAAGGCTAAAGGCAAGGAGTTCTTAATATGGGGATCAGCCTCCCTGTCTCACAGCCACAGTGAGAAATAGTCTACAGGAAGTATCAAATCTTTGGCTATTTATTAAAAATGTATTAAAAGTAGCAGGGGATTATTCTTAAATACAAGTGAAGGGAAATCAACAACTGGTGTGTAGAGACATAAAACAGGCTCTATAAATTTCTAAAAGACACGTATGTTGCAACGTTCGGATGAAAATGTTTTAAAATATCCTCAAAATCAAGGAAATTACTTAGGTATATTATTCATAATTGTGATGCCAATGCTAGTTTTTAGCGTATTTATTGGTTTGAGATGAATTTGGGACCTATTAGTTTTTTGTATTGGATGAGAAAATAATCTAACTATGGCGTTAGAAGAAGATCAATTTTTTGTATTTAGTTGGTTAAGCCGATGAAAGATTTCGGACGGGTATATAGTAATTGCTCAAAATATAGCATATCATCTCATCTTCGTTATTTGATTTACTTTGGTATTTCTGGGAGTTTTGGGTTAGCACTGTTTGCATTTGTATATTTAAAAGTACTCTATATTCCCATGTACTCAGAAGGGCAAATTGCGCACATGTCTGTTGTGTCTCCTATAGATTTTCAGGTTAGTTGGAATACACATACTTTCTATAGTAAGGTCTCTTCAGCACCTGAAGCTTTTGGTAAGGTATACAAGATAACCACGGAATTAGATGATAATGAGAAGTCAGCCGATATTTTTTGTAATTGGTTTGCTGTTACTAAAGAATTTTTAAATACTGCTGGGTTCGTAGATGTTTCTACTTATCGTTGCTTGACTGATTTACGTTTGCATACTGATGCAATAAATGACGGCAAGTTTTTAGAAGTGCAGATTTCTAAAGATCAGCAGCAAATAATTCGTCAATGCATCCTTCACCTTGAAGATTTTCTTTCCAAGAATCATTGCCCCAATGCTTGTAAAGAACGGATCATTTCTCACCTTAGGGGATCTAAATTACGAGTCAATGTTGATAAAAGTTTATCAGGATATATTCAAGGAGACTTATTAGGATCTCGGAGATCTGAAAATTTTCCTAGAGGTACTATAGTAATACAAAAATATCAGAAAATCACTGCAAAAGATGTCAAAATTTTAAGGCAATTGCGTTCTGATCTTTTTTCTTCAACTCAATTATTTATACTGAGATCTGAAATAGTCGCTTTTTTCCTCATGGCACTTGCCTTGTTCTGGGGATATCGTTCCCTAAAACTATTTTGTCCAGAGCTCCTTGCTTCTTCCAAATACTTCATGCTGTATATTGCCATCCTTACTTTGTCTTTAGTTGGTGTCAAGACTATTGAGGTGTTGTGCGCTTTGGGGCCTCATAGTTGGGTAACCTATCTCTCTTATCCTTTAGTTTTGCCGTTCACTTCTATTCTTCTAGGCCATTTAGTTGGTATTCCCCTAGCTGGAGTGTCTTGTACGTTTCTTGGTATTCTCTACACTCTAGAATCTGATATTTGGAATAATAGTTGGTTCTTAGCAATAAACTTACTCAGCTCGTGGATGGTGTTGTTTACCGTAAATCGTGTTATGCGCCTTGCTTCTGTATTTTGGTTTTGTATGAAGCTATGGTGGATCTCACTAGGTATTCTTTCTGTATTTCGTGTATTTGGTGGCATCGGTTCTTGGCATGCTTTTCAGATAGATTGTGTTAGTAGTTTCATCTATAGCTTTGCTACTGCTGTTGGTGTTGTGGCACTTATACCAGTTTTTGAATCATTCTTTGGAGCTTGTACTCACAATCACTTGTTAGCCTATCTCGATTCGGATTACCCTCTTTTAAAAAGATTATTTGAGCAAGCCCCAGGTACTTATCAACACTCTGTTTTAGTTGGAATTTTGGCAGAGGCAGCGGCAGCAGCTATTCACGCTGATGGGTTATTCTGTCGTGTTGCTGCTCAGTATCACGACATTGGGAAACTTGTGAATCCTGAGTTTTTTATTGAGAATCATCAAATGTTGAAACAAGAGAAAGTCCAATACTCTCCTCTGGAACAAGCGAAAAAAATTATCAGACACATTCCTGAAGGTGTAGAATTAGCCAAGAAAGCAGGTCTCCCCGATTCTTTTATAAATATTATTGAAGAGCATCACGGAACGTCTACTATTCTTTCTGCTTACCATTCCCATCTCCAGGAGAACCCTGTCACCGGACCTTTAGACGAGCCTTTATTCCGTTATTCGGGAAGAAAACCTTGTTCTAAGGAATCTACTATAATTATGATAGCAGATTCATTCGAGGCTGCTGCCCGTTCTTTAGAGGGGACTAGCGTTGCCGCTTTGCGTGAGCTCATAGACAAGATCGTTCTGGGTAAAATGCGAGATGGTCAATTTGCAGAATCCCCAGTAACCCTAGATGAATTAACTACTATTTGCGATGTTATGGTGAAGACACTTTATAGTGCTCTACATTCACGTATAAAGTACCCAGAGCTTACTTACACACACGGTTCAAGACTGAGTATTGCAGGGGAAGTCACGCGTTAGCATATACAATGTCGAATAGCACTCGCTAATGATAGTATAGTTTGAATAAGACCGTAGATGAGTAATGCCGGAAGAAGAGCGGCTAATACGGGGATCATAAATCCCAGTCCGCCAATGATAGCAATCACTATCGGTAATTGGATATAAAAAGCAAGAGATGTACAGGCTTTATTAGTACAGCGTGTGATATCCAAGTTATATGTCTCCCGCATTAATTGTTTGGATGCGTGAGCTTGTTTGCAGAGAATAGCTGCATATACTAACCCCAGTATTGGAATACAGAACATCGGTAGGTGATGCAGCTTTTCTAGATAATCCTCTGCTGTGAGAGGGTATTTGATTGTTTGGGTATTGATGTACGTATTAGAAATTTTGACAAAGTTCCCGCTTGTATCTTTGTGGTAGTGATCAGGTAGATGTAACTGCGTCATACATTGCTATATTTATTTCCATAAAGATGCGCTCCGAATTATATCACTTTTTTATGTTTTATTTTTAATTAAAAAACTTTGTTTTATATACGAATATTATTCGGGTTTGCTTTTAGTAGAAACTTTTTATTGTAATTAAGTAATCTAATTTGACCTCATTTTATATTAAGAAATATTTTGATTAATCGGAGCTAAGAACGCTGCCCATGCATCTAAGTGATGAGCAGCTGTAACGGCAAGACGACCTTGTAGTGGGTGATACGGTGGGGGAAGCTCTTGGGTGCAGGAGGGATGAAAATGAAGTCGCAAAAGAGCTGCTTTTGCTATAACAACCGCATCATATTGATTATTACTTAATAACTCTAATCGTTCTTCAATGGTGCCTCGAATATCTAAAATTTTTGCTTGAGGAAATAGTTTTTTTAATATTTCGGCACGTCGTGATGACGAGCTACCAATTCGGGGGAATTTCGGGAGGGGATTCCAAAGATAAAATTCTTGGTATACTAAAAGGTCGATAGGGTCTAGACCCCTTGTTAACGCAAGAATCGGTAACTGTGTTTTCTCAGGAAGATCCTTCGCAGAATGCACGGCAAGATGGCAGTTTTTTGTCAAAACCAGTTTATCTACTTCTTCTGTAAAAAAGTTAGTATTCTCTACTAGACGAATAGGAGTGGTTTTATCCTTATCTCCTCGTGTGTCTATCATAGATAACTCAATTCTTAGTTTTGGGTACCATGCACGAAGAAGTGTCGCGACTTCATAAACTTGTGCTTTTGCTAAAGGAGAATTCCTAGTTGCAATGCGTATAGGACGTTTACCTTGACAAAACTGTGAAAGAAAGGGGTCAGTGTAACAGGCGGATAGCATCTTTTATTGTTTCTACTCCTTTGATATCTAGGCGTTCTTTTATATCTACGGAAAGCCCAGGGATTTGTCCTTTTGGAATTATAGCACCTTGGAATCCCATCAAAAATGTTTCTTTCAGCCGACGTTCCAAGTAAGTGACGTGACGAATTTCTCCGCCAAGGCCAATTTCTCCACAGAAAGTATAATTTTCTAAGGGAAAACGATTATACAAAGAAGAAACAACAGATAGTGCCACACCTAGATCTACTGCAGGTTCAGTAATTTTTAATCCACCTGCTATAGAAACAAAGACGTCAGAAGTACACAATTTTACTTGTGCGCGTTTCTCTAAAACAGCTAAGAGTAGAGAAAAACGATTGGGATCAAAACCTGACGTTTTCCTGATAGGGTTTGAAAATGGTGAAGATGAAACTAGAGCTTGAATTTCTACTAAAAATGTTTCAGACCCTTCAATCATAGGAACAATTACGGAGCCTGTAGTAGATGTAGTTTTTTCATGTAGGAAAAAGCCAGAAGGATTAGCTACTTCTTTCAAACCATCAGAATGCATCGACAGAATAAGCAACTCATTTGTAGGACCAAAACGGTTTTTTACAGAACGAATCATTCTATAGTTGGTATGCGAATTCCCCTCAAAATACAAAACCGTATCTACTAAATGTTCGAGCACTCTGGGACCCGCAATTTCTCCAGATTTTGTGACGTGGCCGATAACAAATGTAGTAATTTGTGACTGTTTGGCAATACGCATTAATTCTGCGCAGACTTCGCGAACTTGTGCAACGGAGCCTGGTGCTGAGCTCAAATCTGGAGTAAAGAGAATTTGTATGGAATCAATAATCAGAACATCAGGAGATAGAAGGGTTATTTGCTGCTTGATATTCTCAAGATTTGTCTCTGGAAAAAGATAAATGGAGTCGCTAGATATATTTAATCGTTTTGCTCTTAAAGATGTCTGTGTTACTGATTCCTCTCCGCAAATATAGAGAACTTTGTACCCATGTTGGGAAAATTTATTCGAGGTTTGCAAAATAAGTGTCGATTTCCCAACTCCAGGCTCACCACCAAGTAATGTTAAACTTCCACGGACAGCACCACCACCTAATATACGGTCCCAACCAGGAGAACCTATGGATAAGCGTTCTTCATCTGTGAGTTTCACAGAGCTGAGTGAAATAGCTCCTACTGAACAAGGTAGATTTTGAGAGCTCGAAATTGAGGGAATGCGTTCTTCAACCAAGGTATTCCACGCTAAACAACCTGGACATTGGCCAAGCCATTTGACTGTATTTGTACCGCAGGTATTACATATCCAATGTGTTTTTGCTTTCGTTGTCATGTTCACTAAGAGCTTGTTCTGCTGCTAATTTTTCTGCTTCTTTTTTAGATAGAGCAAATCCTTCTCCCCATACTTCATTTTGGACAAGAACCCGAACATGATACCCTGGTTGCCCCTGTTCTAAAGTCCGTGGTTCACACTTATATTCAGGAAGTATACGTAAATGTTTCTGTGTGAACTGTTGTAAGCGATTTTTCGGATTTCCTAGCATGAGGGGAAGTATGTTTTTTTTCGAAGGTAGTAAGGGGACTGTCAATTGCCTAGCTGGTGATAACCCCCCGTCAAGATAGATAGCCCCCAAGATTGCTTCAAATAAATTTGCGTAGGCGGAAGTTTTCCCTCGTTCGCTTTGAATTTTCTCTCCTTTTCCAGTTAATAGGTACTTCCCTAACCCTAAGGTATCAGTGTACTGGCAGCAAGAATTTGCATTGATCAATGCCGAACGTGCTGTGGATAATGTACCTTCGTCCATAGAGGGAAACAGGAGGAATAAGTGTTCTGTTACGATTAAACATAACACGGCGTCTCCTAAGAATTCCAGACGTTCGCTATCTTCAGTAAGCGTTACGGACTCATTTCTAAAAGAGGGGTGTGTAAGAGCCGTAATTAACAATTTAGGTTGAGTAAACGTAAAATTTAATTTAGTCTCAACTTCTTTAATGTTGATTAGATTATTCATAAAATTATGAAAAATTTCCTTATCAAAAACAACAGAATAGTTGCCGGAGTTTTTTATAGGCGGAAAAGGTCTTAAAGTCTATAGTACTTTTGAGTATTTCTTCTTAAGTGGATAAATATGAGGTTCGTTCTTCATCTAGAACACCAACGTCATTTCCAGAATCAAGGTAGTATATTGTTTGAGGATTTGGTTTCCAAACAGGATTGCCGTAGTTTAGAATCACAGATGAAGGATTTTCTGAAAAGAGTATCTAAAAATCCTACAGATGTGCGTTGGCGAGAGAATATCTTCCGCTCTTTGCCTTCTGTGGTTTCTGTTGTGAAAAAACAGAGATTATTGAATTACGCTGCTGATTTAGTTCATCGTCCTAGATTATCTTTGGTTAGGGATTTCTGGATTTTTTCTGGTGAGCTTGTCCCGACTTGGGAAGAAGATTGTCAGTTATTCCTGTGTTTGTCTGGAGGAAATTGCGGCCAAGGTGTTTTCTTTAGAGACGAGTATCCTGCAAGCCTACTTTCTTTGAATGAGGGAGAAACAGGGCTGCTTCTTGGATTTTCTTCAACCGGTCTTCCTATTTACTAAGATATTATTTTTGATTAGTTTGTTCTATTAAGTGGCCATTGCTTTGTCTGCCTAGTCTTTCCGGTCTTCAAAATGGTTTTTAATTTCTAAATTTAATTAAGGTGCAGTGAAGAGAAGGGAAAATAATTTCTTTCTCTTAAGCTTTTTGTTATGGGCTGTATATGTGGTCACTTTATATTTTTCAGGAGCTCGTATGGACCAAATGAAGAAGAAAATAAAATCTTTGTATAGTTCTACTACTGCGACAAATATTATCGAATGGTTATCAAGAGACTGTACTAGAGATGATCACAGTACTATTTTAGAGCTACTCGAGAATGACCCAAAGCGCCTTGAAGACCTATTTAGTAAGACTTTGGTTTTTGGTACTGGTGGATTGCGTAGTATAATGGGAATCGGTACCAATAGAATGAATAGTTTTACTGTTAAACGGGTGACGCAAGGGTTAGCCGAAGTTTTGCATAAACATAACCCCCATCCTGGTGACAATATTCGTGTTATTATTGGTTATGATACGAGAAACAACTCTTATGCGTTTGCTCAAGATGTTGCTAAGGTGCTCGCTGGTAATCATATTGAAGCTTTTCTATTTAGTAGAGCTGAGCCTTTGGCATTAGTCTCATTTGCTGTTAGATCTCATAGTGCTTTGGCTGGAATTATGATCACAGCATCGCATAATCCTCCGGAGTACAATGGTTATAAAGTATATATGAGATCAGGAGGGCAAGTACTTCCTCCTTTAGATAGAGAGATTGTAGAGCAATCAGTTTCTGTTAATGAAATCTTGTCTGTAGATTCTTTGAAAAATAAATACATCCATTTTCTTGGAGAAGAATGTGAACAATCGTATCGCGATGTTGTGTGTGCTTTACAATTATGTCCAGAAGATAATCGGTTGTCTGGGAGAGGAATAAAAGTAAGTTATTCTCCACTGCATGGTACAGGCGTTAGTTTAATTCCCCATGTTTTAAAAGACTGGGGATTTTCTCAAGTTTATCTAGTTGAGCAGCAATCTATACCTGATGGAAATTTTCCTACTGTTGTTCTCCCCAATCCTGAAGATCCTCAAGCTTTAACCCTAGGAATAAAGCAAATGATGGAGAAAAGACATGATCTCTTTATTGCTACTGATCCGGACGCTGATCGCATAGGAGTTGTCTCTAGAGAAGAAAATGGGTTTTATATTTTTAATGGCAACCAAATAGCTTGTTTACTCGCAGATCATATACTTAGCTGCCGATCTAAAAAACATCCCCTAGACAAACAACATAAAGTAGTTAAAAGTCTAGTAACTACTGAAATGTTAACAAAAATAACCGAACATTATGGTGCGGACATTGTTAATGTTGGTACAGGATTTAAATACATTGGAGAGAAGATAGAGTCTTGGAGAAACACTCAATATCATTATATTTTTGGAGCTGAAGAATCTCATGGATATCTCTATGGTACTCATGTAGAAGACAAAGATGGGATAAGTTCTTCAGCACTTGTTGCGGAAGCTGCATTACAGTGCAAATTGAGGGGAGATACATTGAGAGGTGCTCTTCTTGATCTTTATGAAAGGCATGGATATTTCATAAACAAAACAGAATCTTTGTCGTTAAATCTATCGACATCAAGCCTGTCAATTCAAGATTGGATAACTTCTCTAGAAAACCAAGATAATCGTAAATTATATTGTCAGGGGAGGATATTGCAAAGGTTTGAGAATTACCGTATAGGGAGGGGATTTAATCTTGAAACACACGAATCCTATGACCTAACTTTGCCCAAACTCTCCATGCTTTGTTATCGCTTCTCAGAAGGTGGCAGAATAATAGTGCGTCCTTCGGGTACAGAGCCTAAGGTTAAACTTTATTTCGAAATAGTAAAGCATTATCCAACGCGCGTGCAAGATAGGAGTGAGCAAGTCATGAGAGAAAGAGAGAGCTATGAGATTTTAGGCGAATTTATTTCCAGTTTTAAAGATTACATCCAGGGAGTGTAAGGTTACAAAAATACCCTTGTATTTATATCTTGGGGACATCTACACTCGGCCTATGCTTGTTTCCCGAGAGTAGGCTTGTCCTATGGGTTTTTTGCACGTTTTTAAGGACTTGCTAGTGAAGACAAGTCAAGATATTTAAGTCTCTTAAATATAAGCCTTCAGTAGGTTGGTAGGAGCTTTTTGCTTGTTTATGAACTGAACGGTGATGGCATTAGTCTTTTCAACTTTATGAAAATAGTTCGTTTGAGGAATCCTATATGAATTTTGCCCCCTATACTCTGCCTGAATTGCCATATGCTTATGATGCTTTGGAACCTATAATTAGTGCAGATATCATGCGGTTACATCACCAAAAGCATCATCAGACTTATATAAATAATTTGAATGATGCGTTAAAAAAACTTGATGCTGTTTCAGCACAACAGAGCCTTACGGGTTTGATATCTCTAGAACCGGTGATTAGATTTAATGGTGGTGGGCATATTAATCATTCTTTGTTTTGGGAAATGCTTGCTCCGGTAGACCAAGGAGGGGGTAAACCTCCAAAACACGAGCTTTTGAAACTTATTGAGAAGTACTGGGGTACGTTCGACAATTTCCTAAAGGAATATATTGCTTTTGCCGCCCCACTTCCCGGGTCCGGTTGGGCATGGTTAGCTTATTGCCCTAAGTTAAAAACTTTAAGTTTGCAAGCGACGGCTAATCAGGATCCTTTAGAAGCAACAACCGGAAAGGTTCCTCTTTTAGGTATTGACCTTTGGGAGCACGCGTATTATCTCCAATACAAAAATGTAAGAATGGACTATTTAAAAGCTATCCCTCAAATAATTAATTGGTCTTATATTGAAAAAAGATTTTCAGAAATTGCTTCGGTTTAGTTAATTAAGAAGTAGTTTTTGCGTTGAAATGTTAATAAGTTTAATTTAAAATCGCTTCTATTGAAAATGTAGTTGGGTAGTTTGTGCGTTTATTTTCTTACGATAAACCTAAGATAAAGGTGCAAAAAATAAAGGCTGATGGTTTTAGTGGTTGGTTAAAATGTACTCATTGTCATGAGATGATTCATGCTAATGAGCTGGGGCAGAACTTCAACTGTTGTCCTAAGTGTTCTTATCACTATAGGATTACAGCCGGTGAAAGGATAAAATTGCTCGCTGATCAGGGTTCTTGGTGTCCTTTATATACGAATTTGAAGTCGCAAGACCCTCTCAAATTCGTAGACACAGACACCTACGTCAACCGTCTCGCTAAAGCGAGAAAAGATAATCAGGAGAGTGAAGGAGTCCATGTTGGTATCTGTACTTTAGGCGGGTACCCTATTGCGCTTGGTGTCATGGACTTCAGCTTTATGGCAGGTTCTATGGGTGCTGTCGTAGGAGAAAAACTCACAAGATTGATTGAAAAAGCCATAACTTCTCGTTTGCCAGTGATTATTGTCTGTGCTTCTGGTGGAGCTCGGATGCAAGAATCGGTTTTCTCGTTAATGCAAATGGCTAAAACTTCTGCTGCTCTAGCCAAGTTACATGAAGCAGGTCTGCCTTATATTTCTGTTTTAACAAACCCCACGTCTGGCGGTGTTACTGCTTCGTTTGCTTCTTTAGGAGATGTCATTATTGCTGAACCCAAGGCTTTGATTTGTTTCGCTGGTCCTCGTGTAGTCGCCCAAGTGATTGGAGAAGACCTACCTGAAGGAGCTCAAAAGTCGGAGTTTCTTTTGGAGCATGGTATGATCGATAAGGTAGTAGAAAGAAAGCAGTTAAAGAGTACTCTGCAGAGTTTACTTGATTACTTTTCTTCTCAGGAATACACTGGCGGCCAAGATAAGTCTCGTAAGGATTTATCCAAGACAATCAAAGAAATTTTTTTATTGACAGATGACGGTGAATGAAAGATCATACCCTCTCCGATAGTAACTGCAACGTTGTTTCTATGTTAGTGCCTTGTGAATTAGAGCCTGGTGTAGATCTCCCTGAGTATGCCACTTCCGGTGCTTCTGGTGCGGACTTGCGAGCTAATATTGTCGAACCTCTGGCTATTCTGCCTGGGAAAAGGGTTCTGGTTCCGACAGGTATCAAAATGCAGATTCCTCAGGGGTTTGAAGTTCAAGTCCGTCCTCGTAGTGGTTTGGCTCTAAAACATGGGATTGTCGTTGTAAATTCTCCAGGAACTGTAGATGCAGATTATCGTGGAGAGATTTGTATTATATTAGCGAATTTTGGTGACCAGACCTTTATTGTTGAACCGAAGATGCGTGTTGCACAAGCTGTAGTTGTTCCCGTCATTCAGGCAGAGTTTGTTCGGGTAACTGAATTAGAAGCTACTTGTCGTGGGAGTCAAGGGTTTGGGCACACTGGAGAGAAGTGACATGTCTTCCTGTTGTGAACATCGTCAAGATTTCTCCCTTCGTTCTCTCATATCTTCAGAATTGATTATGTTCCTTGATAAAAACTCTAGGAATGAAATTTTGCGAGATCTTACTGATCTTGCTGATTCTAACGGGGTTTTGGAAAATAAAGCTGATTTCTTTGAAGCTCTGGTGCGACGCGAAAGTCTCATGTCTACTGGTATTGGCATGGGAGTGGCGATACCTCACGGAAAGTTAGAAAGTTGTTCTAGCTTTTTTTTGGTTATTGGTATTCATCACAGGGGTATTCTTTGGGATGCAATTGATGGTGCGTTAGTGCGCTTGGTTTTTTTAATAGGCGGTCCTAGCGATGCTCAGGGTGACTATCTGAGACTGTTGTCTAATCTTACTCTTTTCTTAAGAGATGATGAGCATCGTCATAGGTTGTTGCAAGCGCGAACTATTGAAGAAGTAATGAATGTATTTGTGGAAGTGTAGCGGTTATGGATTTACGATTAGAAGAATTAGCTTCTCTGTTGGATGTTTCCGAAAATACAGTGCGTGAATGGTTAGATAGTGGTGCTATCCCTAGTTATTCAATGAATAATGAACAGCGATTTAACAGAGAAGAAATCGAAGATTGGCTTCTTCATAACCAGGGATTCGTCGCCAAATACAGGGAACACGAACACCAGGGTTTTAAGGACCTTTCATTAAAGTATAGTTTATATAAGGCGATCTATCGTGGCGGTGTGATTCGCGATGTTGTTGTGCATACGAAAGAAGAAGCTCTGCGCTATGCCTCTTCGTATATTGCTGATAAGTTTGATTTGGATGCTAGCGTCTTATACGAAATGCTAACTTATCGTGAAAGTTTAATGTCCACAGGCATAGGGGAGGGGATTGCTTTGCCTCATGCTAAAGATTTTCTTATTAATTCTTACTATGATGTCGTTGTCCCTATGTTTCTTAACGAGAGCATAGACTATGGAGCCCTTGACGGCAAACCTGTAAGTGTTCTTTTCTTCCTTTTCGCATGTGAAGACAAGAATCACTTGCATTTGATCAATAAGATTGTGCATTTAGGCATGTCTCTAGAGGCACGTAAGTTTTTGAGAAGTTATCCAGAAAAGGACCAATTACTTGCATATATTAAAAATTGGGAATTCCATACACACTAATTTTCGATTCTTTAGTTAGTGTAGGGACACGCTTTCCTTTTGATTCGTTTTATGTAAATTTTTCAGATATGTCTTTGTTTTCTTGAAAACCTTACTGCTTTTGAGCTTGTGTCATAGAAAAAAGATTTTTAAGTCCAAGTTGTGAAAAAAGACCTTTTGTTGTTATGGTGGTCTCATAGGCTGATCTAGGAGATTTTAGCGGCATGATGAGTTCTAAGCGTACTTCGCAACTTGCAATGCTTTCGATTTTGTTAACTTTTTCCCATACCGTTGGGCAGGCGAGTACAGGAGTTGCTGCTGTGGAGCTTAACTCTGTGTGTCTCAAGGATGAAGCAGCGCAGTCCTCGAAACCGCGGAGTAG
This sequence comes from Chlamydia ibidis 10-1398/6, assembly GCF_000454725.1. Taxonomy (NCBI): domain Bacteria; kingdom Pseudomonadati; phylum Chlamydiota; class Chlamydiia; order Chlamydiales; family Chlamydiaceae; genus Chlamydia; species Chlamydia ibidis. Next base: position 464,579 of record NZ_APJW01000001.1, read on the forward strand.
AAAACAGGCTCGTGTGTCTAGGGCTCGTGAAGAAGCAAGAAAGCAAAAACGAGAGCAGAGGGTTCAAAATCAAGGTCCCGTTCTTCGAGTTGATCAGCGATTAGGTGCTCCAAAAAAATCTAAAGCGCACAGAAAAAACTCTCAGAAGTCTCTTGCTTCTCGAGAAGGTCGTGTATCTCGTTCTGGAGATATTGTTTCTCTTCTATCGAATGGATTTAATTTTAGTCGAACAGCTAAAAAGCAATCTCAAAAGGAATCCCAATCCGTAGCCTGTTCTTTTTCATCTAGGAAGCAGAGTAATAAGCTTAATAACGGAGGGTTGATTACAAAGGTCCGCGGTGCTACTGAGGGAATTTCTCATGACGAAATAGCTAAATGTTCTGTTCAAGGATATGGTAGGAAACAAAGGCTACAACGTCATAAACAAAAAAGATTAGCTAGCACGAATCGCTCCTCTAGTTCTGTTCGTGACCGGGTAATGGAGACTAAGCATTTAGCTACGCGTATTATTCCTAGTGAAGAAAACATTGTTTCTGTAGATAAGCCAGTAACTGAAAAATCAGAAGTTGCTTTGAATGTTCAGCACGAGTTTAAGAATCCCGTGCTCCCTATATTTGTACGACCTGAAGCGAAGCAGGATGTAGTTGTTAGACCTGTTGAAATTGCGGCCGCAGAGGTAAACGTTGTAGTTCAGGAAGACACAACTAAACTAATTCAAGATCTTGCTAGGGAACAGAGAATAGCTAAGAGAAAGTCGGCTAGGGAGGCTTTACAAGCTAAAGCTAAAGAAAACAGAATTCCTAGAGATGGGACTGTTACTTCTACGTTACGCTATGACGTTGAAAAAGCAGCAGCGGTTCGGGCTAGGCGTAATGCCTCAGTAAATCCTCAAGTGCGTGCCCAGAAGATTTCTAATACACGTAGAGCAGCACAGGGAGAGCAAAAGAAAAAATCCTCGAACGAAGAGAAGGCAGATCCTCAATCTGATGTTGCTAAAACCGCAGAAAAAGCAGCAGATGTTGCTAACCGAACTATTACTCAAGATAAATATTACGAAGTTGCGGCAGCGTCTGGGAATAGTAACGTAGATAGTTATATTAAATCTAATCGTTATCGTTGTGATTCTTCTGAAGTAGATTGGCCCTGTTCTTCTTGTGTTGCGAAGCGTCGTGCTCACACTAGTATTTCCGTATGTACTATGGTTGTCACTATTATTGCGATGATTGTAGGGGCTGTAATTATTGCGAATGCTTCGGATACCCCCGCAACTCCTGGAGGAGGAACTGGCGGTAATACAGGCGGAACGAGTGGGGGATCTAACGGAGGAACTGGGGCTTCAGTTTCACTATCTAGATAGTAATTGTTTGATTATCTTGTGTTTAAGAGAATAGGAGAGGGTGTTTCTTTCCTATTCTTTTTTATTTACTTGGTTATTTGTTGCGAATTCTGTAATAATCTATTAGATACTCTATTTTATTTTTTTTAGTGTATTTAATTAAAAGTAACTTTTATGCCATCAGATCCTATAAGCCGCAATCCGCGATCTTATCCCGTCACTCTATCGAAATCATTTACGGATATGCATCCTAAACTTGCGCGTGCCCTACAAATTAGTGTCTTAGTGATTGCTATTTTGGCAATTGTAAGTTCCATGATTCTTATGACTTTATCTCCTCTAGGAATTGTCATGTCTTTGGGAGTGGGAGGAGCCTTATTTGCATGCGGCAGTACTTTAGCATATAAAGTGACACAGTCTGTTATCTCGATGATATCATCTGCTAAAAAAGAAAAACATCGTCAAAAATTACTTCTTACATCTTCCTTAAACAACTCCAGAATAAACTCTCATATGGAAGAGATTGCTAATCCTACTATGAAGGAATCTATTTGGTCAAAACACGAAGCTATGGTGCGGAAGTTTTCTCAAATACAGTTGCATCTCACTGAACAACAAAGAAGCATATTGCGTCATCTTCCTGGGGAAAATGGTAAAACTTTCGAAGAATTAATAGAAAATACATCGAACAGTTATGAGTCTTGTTTAAATTTATTAGAACTTAGAAAAAAAATACATCAAGAACAAATTAATGCTAACGAAGATACAGACTACCTTATTATGGAAAGCAAGAATAGGGAAGTCTTGTATTTAGGAAATGTATTGATTGATAAATTATCAGTATGTGGAGGAGTCTTTTCAGCAAAATTTCCTGATTTAAGTAAAACTATGCAGCGTGTACATACAGGAGTCTCGTTAGGTTTTATTTTAGGAGGAATTGCTTGTGTGGGACTGATAGCCGTATTATCAGCTCCAGCTGGTCTATTATCTATTCCTATGATCATTGCAGCAGCTATCGGTATAGGAGTTGCAACCCTTTGTGTTTTGTTCGCATTAAAAGAGATCCTTAAAAGAACACAAAAGAATAAAAAACAAATAGCTGAAGAGCTGAGTGATACTCTAGATATAGGGCATTTGGTTAGTATTTCAGCTCAGCAGAAAACTTTATTAGATTCTTTCAAGATGGCTTTATTAAAGGAGAATGATCTTGTTAACGATTCACGTCCCTATTATAGCAATTATGAAGAAACAAAACGTGTATTAACTGATTTAAAAGAACGTCTTTGTGAATTGCAGTTTATATATAAGCATGAGAAGAAAAAATCAGATCTCAGGCTAACCGATTTAGAAAATAAGCTGAGAAATAATAGTAATTTTGACGATAACCCTGCCATTTTAATAGACGATAAGTTTGATGAGTATGTGTCCCAGGGAGTGGAGAACGCTAAAAAACGCAGGGAAAAACAAAGAAAGCATGATCATAATGATGAAGGAATTTGGTCTCCTAAATTGAAACATACTATCGAAGGACTATGGAAGAGTGTAGATAACTTATCCTTAGATGACCAATTACTTTTAGAAAGAGGTTTTACAAAAGATTTGAAAAGCTATTCTGATAGTATCAATAATCTCAGAAGAGACATTGATGTTGTGCAGGGCAAACTTCTTGAGATAGAAAAAGATGTCAATAAATACCGTCTTCGTAATGATGACATCAGCTCTCTTTTTAGGCAGATTAGTAACGATAGTATGATTATGACAACAAAACTACTAGAGGCACAATCTATGCTTTTACACGTGCTTAAGGGAGTTAAAAAAAACTAGTTTATTTTAAAAAACTATTCCGATGATTTTGTTTTCATCTTATTTGATAAGGTGAAAATTGTAGTTTCCAGCTGTTTGATATGCGCCTCTTTATCGGCAATTTCCTTTTCTTTGCCTACTAGTAATTTGTCGTGCCATTCTTTTAAGTTATAGAACTGTGACGACTTAAGCATTTCACATACGTGAGAGCATTCCACGGTGGTAGTCTTCGTAGCGGATAACATGTTTTCAGAAATCTCGTTAAATAAGGATGTACCTAAGACACGATGTTTAACTTGTAAGGCTACTAAAAGTGCGACGGAAACCATTAGTATGATCGTAGTTACAGTAAGCCCAAATAATAGCCAAAGAGAGTTCAAAATCGCATAGCTCATTAAAGTAGTAAACCCTAGAGAAGCAACAGCCATAAGAATAAAAGCTATCATGCTACGTATTAATAAATGTTCCCGATAGTCATTCCAATACAGAAAGAGTTTTGAGGAACTGTGTATTGTACGGTAGCTGTTCACAGGCTCTGTCTTTTTGAGACTACCTTGGGATGAAGAAGGAAGAATATGTAGTGAAGAAAGTGAATCTACCATATCTGTCCCATTGCTATGGTTTGGAACTTAGATGAAGTTCTGTTAATTTTGTTATTAGAGCATTTTCTTTTGCCGTGAGTTGTTCAATTTGTGCATTTTTCTCTAGAATAGCATTTTTTAGTCGTTCTTCGGCTTTAAAAAAGAGCTCCAAGGCATCGTGATGGATTGCCTTGCTTCTTATACGCATAAGAGTTTTCTGCAAAACTTCAGGAAGATCTCTTGTTAAACTGATCATACTCACCAATAATATGATAGTTGTTAAAGAAAAGATTACCGAAATCATTCCTGCTATCATTTGAGGGATACTTTGTGTTAGACAGCCACACCCAAACATAAATGCGCCGCAAATTATATTCGCAACCAGTAAAACAATACCAAAAATAAGACTATTCACTGTTTTTTTGGATAGTATGTCGACTTTCTTTTCTAGAATGGGAGCATCTCTATTGATCCTAAAAAACGTAGAGGTTGGCTTAGGGATAACAGTAACATTCGAGGAACGTGAGGAAAAGTTAGAATCCATGATATTCCTATGTCAAATCATCCTTAAAAACTGTTAAGATCCTTTGATATTTTATAACTTGACGATAGAAAACTCAAATGTTTATCCTTTTCTCCAGATAGAGCTATTAACATTTTTCATGCGTTCTATTTCATATCAGATCAATTCGAGGTAGATTCCTGAATTTATGAAAAAGACAGTGGTTGTTGCGATGTCTGGGGGGGTAGACTCTTCAGTAGTTGCTTATCTTTTAAAGAAACACTCTCCCTACAATGTTGTGGGTCTTTTCATGAAAAATTGGGAGGAAAAAGATGATTATGGACGCTGCTGTTCGGCTAGTGATTATGAGGATGTCGAACGTGTAGCAACAGATCTTGATATACCTTACTATACGGTATCTTTTGCTGAAGAGTATAAGGAACGTGTGTTTTCTCGATTTCTTAAGGAGTATTCTCGTGGCTATACTCCTAACCCAGATATCCTTTGTAATCGTGAGATAAAATTTGATTTGTTGCAAAGAAAAGTGAAAGAACTCGGAGGAGACTATCTTGCTACTGGTCATTACTGTAGGTTACGTCCTGATCAAGATACCATGATTCTTTTACGCGGGACTGATGAGCAGAAAGATCAAAGTTATTTTCTTTCCGGAACTCCTAAAGCGGCCTTGGCCAACGTGCTGTTCCCAATAGGGGAAATGAGAAAGTCCGAAGTTCGAAGAATTGCTAAGGAAGCGGGATTAGCCACAGCAACCAAGAGGGATAGCACGGGGATTTGTTTTATAGGTAAACGTCCGTTCAAAACTTTTTTGGAGAAATTCGTTCCTAATTCCCCAGGAGACATCATCGACTGTGATTCACGAAAAATCATAGGAAAACATGAAGGAGCTCACTACTATACTGTGGGCCAAAGACGCGGATTAGATCTAGGTGGCTCTGATAAGCCGTGTTATGTTGTTGGGAAAGATATGGAACGTAACATTGTCTATATCGTTCGAGGAGATGATCATCCTTTGTTGTATAGACAAGAGCTTACTGCTAGAGAGTTAAATTGGTTTATCGAACCTGAGCATTTTCCTAAGTACTGCACCGCAAAAGTTCGTTACCGTTCCCCAGACGAACCTTGTATTATAGAACGTATAGAAGGGGAGGGGGTTCATGTGAAATTTATATCGCCCTCTAAAGCAATTACTCCTGGACAAACTATAGCGTTTTATAACCAGGAGCAATGCTTAGGATCAGGAGTGATAGAAGTGCCTATGTCTCCACAGTTGGCGTAGTAGTCGCGACTAAATCGTCAGCCTCTTCCTCACGTGCAAAAGTAATCTTGTCCTCAACTAATTGAGCTCGTAATTTTCTTGCTTCTTGACGACAAGATTCTTTAAGTAGTAATTCGGCAAGAGGGTCCTCCAAATACTGCTCGATTACTCTGCGTAACGGGCGTGCACCCATTTCAGGTGAGTGTCCTTTAGTTACAAGGAAGGAAATGACCGAATCCGGAATGTTCAAGGCCATTTGGTAGTTTTTCAAACGTGAATCTAGCTTGCTAATCTCCAGATGAATGATTTGAGACAAAGCTTCTTTTTCCAAAGGACGGAAAATTACACTCTCATCCAAACGGTTGATAAATTCTGGTTTCAAATGCTTTTTCATAGCATTTTCTATCTTTTCTTGAATAACCTTATAATCTAGGTGAGATCTCAAACCAAAACCAATCTCTCCACTTTTCTTGATTAAATCCGCGCCTAAATTGGATGTCATGATAATGATTGCATGACGAAAGTCCACCTTACGTCCGAAAGAATCGGTGAGACGTCCTTGTTCTAAGATTTGTAACATTAAGTCCATAATATCTGGATGAGCTTTTTCAATTTCGTCAAAGAGGACAACACAATAAGGACGTCGACGCACTTGTTCAGTTAAATGCCCTCCTTCTTCGTGACCTACGTATCCAGGAGGAGACCCCATCATTTTTGTAGCTGCAAATTTCTCCATGTATTCAGACATATCTACCTGAATCAGGGCATCTTCGCCGCCAAACATCTCAATAGCAATTTGCTGTGCCAGCAATGTCTTACCAACGCCGGTAGGTCCAAGAAACAAGAATGAGCCCGTAGGACGATTTGGATCTTTAATTCCGGTTCTTGAGCGACGAATGGCACGACAAATACTTGCTACAGCTTCATCCTGTCCAATAACTTTTCTTCTTAGAGTTTCTTCTAGCTTTAACAGCTTTTCGCTTTCTGCTTCAGTTAACCTAGATGAAGGAATGCCTGTCTGTAAGGACACGACTTGCGCAACAGCTTCTTCATCAACTGGAACTTGGTGTTCTTCTTTATGATTTTCCCACTCTTGCTTCATTACATTGAGACGTTCACGTAGTTTTTTCTCCTCATCACGCAACCCTGCGGCTTTCTCATACTCTTGGGTACTGATTGCTTGTTCTTTTGCAAGCTTGGTATTTTCGATTTCTGATTCGAGTTTCATTAAATCAGTAGGCTGTCCCATCGTATTAACTCGAACACGAGCTCCAGCTTCATCGAGGAGATCAATTGCCTTGTCGGGAAGAAATCGCCCATGCACATACTGATCAGATAACGTGGCTGCAGCTTTTAATGCTTCTTCAGTGATGAAGACGTTATGATGTTCTTCATACTTTTTCTTCAAACCACGTAGGATTTCGACGGTATCATCAACGCTAGGTGGGTGAACAATAATTTTTTGAAATCGTCTTTCTAATGCTGCATCTTTTTCAATATGTTTTCGGTACTCATCAATGGTAGTTGCTCCAATGCATTGGATTTCTCCTCGTGCAAGAGCCGGTTTCAAAATATTCGAAGCGTCGATAGCACCTTCCGCAGCACCAGCGCCTACAATTGTATGAAGTTCATCTATGAATAATAATATATTCCCATGTTTACGAACTTCATCCATGACAGCTTTAATGCGTTCTTCAAACTGACCACGATATTTCGTCCCAGCAATCATTAAAGCGAGATCAAGAGTAATTAAACGCTTTTTACGCAGTGCATCTGGAACTTCATTAAGAATAATTTTTTGTGCTAACCCTTCAACAATTGCTGTCTTACCGACACCTGCCTCTCCTATAAGAACAGGATTGTTCTTTCTACGACGACAGAGAATTAAAATTAAGCGCTCTACCTCTGTTGAGCGACCGATGACTGGGTCCAACTTAGAGTCGCGAAACATCTCCGTTAAATCATAGCCGTAAGCTTTAAGAGCAGAAAGTTTATCACTTTTCTCTCCTCCAAGAGTATGACCAAGAGAAGAAGACTTGGATGATGACGAAGAGTTCCCTCTAGCATTCGACGAAGAAGAAGGAGGGAGCTGTAAATTGAAAGTTTCTAATTCTTTGAGAATTTCTTTACGAACTTCTCTAGGATCTATATGTAAATTTTCTAAAACTTGTAAGGCTACGCCATCTACTTGGTTTAAAATACCTAAAAGAAGATGCTCTGTACCCACGTAGTTATGCTCTAGGATATTTGCTTCTTCATTAGCAGATTCAAAAGATTTTTTTACCCTGCCCGTCAGTGCTGGATCCCCATACACTTGAATTTCTGGACCATAGCCAATCAATCTCTCGACTTCTTGTTTTGCGGTATCAAAATCAACCCCAAGATTACGGAGCACGTTAACGGCTACACCCTGGCCTAGTTTGAGTAAACCTAAAAGTATATGCTCAGTGCCTAGATAGTTATGATTCAACCTTTGAGCTTCTTTTTTAGCCAACTTAATGACTTGCTTTGCTCTATTAGTAAATTTCTCAAACATAAAAACCTAAAAGACAGGGTAAAACTTTCCTTAAGCATATACGAAATTTAAGATAATGATGCAACTCTTCAGTAAATAGATAAAACAATCGATGTATAGACGAGATTTTAAGAGGAATAGTCTAGAATCTGATAACTATGTTATAATGTCTTCGCATTTTTATGAATATGGTCTTATTTTAATAACTTCCTAATATTTAGCTAATGAAAGTACGTGTAGTAGATTCTGGAAAAGGGGACTCAGCAACCCATATGGCTAGGGATAAGCAGTTGTTGGAGTCCATAGGAGAGGGGGAGATTATTCTTCATCTCTATGAGTGGAGTGGTGAATACCCAATGACATATGGCTACTTTATGAGACCAGAAAAATTTTTAGTTGATAATAGGGAAAAGTTAGGAATGGATGCTGCTATTCGTCCTACTGGAGGGGGATTTGTCTTTCATCATGGAGACTATGCATTTTCTCTGCTGATGTCTTCGTCTCACCCACGTTACAGCAGTGCCATTCTGGAGAATTATCATACCGTTAATAGTATGATTCTAAACGTTTTAAATAAAATTTTTTCTATACAGGCTGTGCTAGCGGAAAGTGAGAGCTGTTCTTCTCACAATACTCAATCTTCAAATTTTTGCATGGCCAAGTTATCGAAATACGATGTTGCCGTTGGGGGACGTAAAATCGGTGGTGCTGCTCAACGTACAGTTAAACAAGGTTTTTTACATCAAGGATCAATATTCTTATCTGGAAGTTCCGCAGATTTTTACACGCGTTTTCTTTTACCTCATGCCATACCGCTCATCGTTCCCGAAATAGATAAGCGGTCTTATTTTCCTTTGGGTATTAATGTAGCCTCCTCTGTTTTACAGGAAGCCCGGGAGGATATTAAACATAATTTAATAAGAGAATTTGCTTCTGAGGGAATATGAGAAGGCTGTTTGTATTGAGAATACTTATCTTTCTATTAAGCTTTGGTTGTGCGAACCACATTTTCGCGTATACGATTCACTGTCCTCATTCTAAAGAATATGCCGCTGTAATGGTATATGATAACGGTCGTGAGGTATATGAACAGCTTCTCAAATTTATCGATGCCGCAGAACATTATGTGGAACTTTGTCCTTGTATGACAGGCGGAGCCTTGCTGGAAGAAATATTAGAGCATTTGGATAAAAGACTACAAGAAGTGGAGCAACTAACTTCTTACATGATTATCCAGCCAACACTCATCGATTTGCAAGATAAGAAATTATTATCTGATATGCGGGCAAAATGGGGAAGTCGTTTTTCTTATGTGTTTACTGGATGCCCGCCTAGCTCGAATATCCTTGCTCCAAATGTCATAGAAATGCATGTGAAGCTGTCAATCTTTGACGGAAAATATATTATAATTGGAGGAACCAATTTTGAAGATTTCATGTGTACTCCAGGAGACAAGATCCCTGAGGAAGTGGAGTCTTCTAGACTAATGATTGGTGGAGTGAAGCGCCCTTTAGCTTTCCGTGATCAAGACATAGCTGTCGCTTCACCTATTCTAGGTTTAGAGCTCAGAAAGGAGTTTCACGCCCATTACAAGTTATGGTCTGCATATGAGAAGCATCTCTGGTTTAATAAAAATATTCAAGATTTTAGAAATGATGAGCTTCCTCCTCTATCTATAGAGGAGGCTGAAACTTCTTATTGTTCTGCTTTTGAAGATAATAATGATCTTATATTTGTCGATCTTAGCAATATTCGCGTGATTTTTTCTGGTCCTGATGAACAAGTAAACTCTATTACCAGGGAATATCGTAGATTAATAGACGAAGCAAAGCATGATCTGAGAATTGCGCAAATGTATTTTTTGCCCAAGGAAGAGATTATTTCCGGACTTATAAATGCGTGCTATCATCGGGGGGTAAGTCTACAAGTTGTTACCAATGGTTGTACTGACCGTAGCCCCTCAATCACCGGAGTCTATGCTTGGGGAAATCGTATGAATTATTTTCCTCTTTATTATGGTGAACGCCCGCCTTTATGGAAGAAAATGATTTTCTATAACAGACAGCCCAATCCTCATGTTCAAATACACGAGTTTTATATTCCAGATACGCAATTCCACAAGAAGTGTATGATTGCTGATGATGTTTTTGTAATCGGCAGTTACAACTTTGGTAGAAAAAGTGATATCTGTGATTATGAGAGTATTATGGTCATAGAATCTCCAGAAGTTGTCAGGAGAGCTATAAAAGTTTTTGATAAAGATAAAACTTTATCCACACAGGTACAACCTAGAGATTCGTTAGACTGGTATTTTCATCCAGTTCACCATGTTGTAGGGCACTTGCAGATTAATTTCATGCCCGCATGATAGCATTGATTGGTCCGTACTTCTTCGTCTGATGGGGGATCCTGCTTGGTTTTTTTCCTATCTATAGTTTAAACTGCGGTTTTTATCATTGATACTCCTGAGGGTAACCTTGCTAGCGTTTTTCTATAAGCATCAGAAGAAGTTTATCGGGTTTGTTATTGCCGGTGTTTGTGTTTCAGGTATTGGTATTGGTTGGGGACGTCATCCGGGGGAGAATACGAATAAGGTTTCTCGGAAAATCTTTTTAAAAACTCCTTCAGGAAAGAAATATACAGAAGGCGAATTCCTAGCGTTTAAACGTTTTTTTGTTAATGAGGCTTACCCATTTACTGGAGATGCTCTTGCTTGGAATTTTCTTAATGAGGGGCTTCTTACTGAGCGCTTCTTAACTAATAAAATTGGGGAAAAGCTCTTTTTAACAACCTATTCTCAAGGTTATCCTTCTTTCAGCAAGGAAAAAACATATCAACCTTATCGTCGATTTGACGCCCCTTTCATTTCGTCTGAAGAAGTATGGAAATCTTCTGCTCCTCGTTTACACGATGCTTTAACGGCATTCCAAGCTGTCAGAGATCCTGTATCTTCTGAAGGATTTATCGCTAGAGTTCAACTTTTCTTAGAGGAAAAGAAATTTCCTCACTACGTCCTCAGGCAAATGTTAGAATATCGGAGACAAATGTTCAATCTTCCACAAGATCGTTCCCTTATCGAGGGAAAAGATTTACGGCTGTTTGGTTATCGTAACGTTTCTGATTGGTTTGGTGAGCCATATGTATCTGCTGCTGTACTTGCTGTACTACGATTTATAGATGAACAGAAAAAGCATGTTCCTCTACCCAGTTTACAAGAAGCAAAACTAGATTTTCAGGATAAAGCACAGCAGGCTTTTAATAAGCTTCGTAAGACTAAAGATCATAATCTAACTTTTGATCAGTTTATTAACTCTTACTTCCAATTTCTTGGTGTAGGTGAATTCGAATTTTATAAAATATATCGAGAAATTCTTCTGTGTAAAAGGGCGTTTTTGCAATTAGAAGGGGGTGTTACTTTTGACTACCATCCTTTACAAGAGTTCTTCACTAGAGGTAAAGATTCAACGATGTTAGAGCTAGTCAAGCTACCCCGTGAATACCATTTTAAGAAAAAGGATGATCTTGAATCTTTTGAGACTTACTTAAGCTTAGTTGGGGTAGAGTTTAAAGATCCTCTTGATGTTCCTCGTTCCTGTTTGCCTTTAGAGAAAGTCAAAGCTAGGGAACCACGTTTAGTAGGGCGTCGTTTTCTTGTTACTTATCGTTGTATCAAATTATCGGACCTAGAAAGTAAAGTACCTATGGTTGCTGTACATAAATGGCAGCAAATTCCAGAGAATTTCCAATTACTATTGGAAGAGTTCCCTGAAATTGAAACGTGTTCCTCAGTCAAAGATCTACAAAACCTTAAATTGTCTTTACTGGATAAAATTTATTCGTTTTCTAGAAAGGAAATCTTACGTTCAAACGAAGCAAAGATACGTGAGATACTCTCGCAAAGTCCTGCACAAAGTCAGGAAATTTTCTTATCTAAAGGTAAGGAAAGTGTATTGGAAGGGATAGTTGATGGTAGTACATTATCTTCTCTACTTTTGGAAAATGAAGTAATAGAATGTTATTCTCAAGATCACGAGCATTATTACGCGTTCATTGTTGATAAATGTTTTAGTAATGAAGAAATTATTCCATATCGTGAGGTGATTCGTAGAGGTATAGCGAAAGATCTTTTGGCCTCTCATAGAAATCCTGCACGTATAGAATGCGTTCTTTCTGCATTAAAAACACAATATCCCAATGAAGAGGTTCCTAGCATTTATCGTAGAAGATTATGTAAGTTAATGCAGGAACATCAATCCGGGAATTACCAGACAGGGTCTTTACCTTGGATCCCTGAGAAAACAGTAAAGAGATTTTCTCGTTGTGATAACGACAGTCCCCAGCCTTATGAAATATTAGAGTCGATGGGAGAGGGTGCACTGTCTGAGGTATTATTTAACTCAGAAGAAGGCCCCTTTTACTATAAATGTTTGTCTCATGAAACTTACAACCTGCCTGCTACTGTTGAAAAGCTATTCCTTGCTAAAGCACATCTGAATGAAGAAATTCTAGGTAATTATATAGAACGTTTTATAGACGAAGGAAGAGAGTAATGTGGTATTCTGATTGTCACGTTTGGATTGCACCAATTCATGAACGAGTTGTACGCTTAGGTCTTACACAAAAGATGCTGTCTAATTTAGGTAACATCATGCATGTTGATTTGCCTTCTGTTGGTTCTAAGTGTGAGGAAGGTGAGCCTTTTGTTATTTTAGAATCTTCCAAATCCGCTATTGAGGTTTTATGTCCTGTTTCTGGGGAAGTCATAGAAATTAATGAAGAACTTATGGACAACACAAAGCTATTAAATAATTCTCCAGAAGATGCGGGCTGGTTTGTAGTTATTGAGTTAACAAAAGATTTGAATACTTCTCAATTTTCTGAGAGTTGTTGATTTTTAATAAATAAAAAAGACTTTAAACAAAGTTAGTAACTTTGTTTGTTTTAATATAAGTAAAGTGTAAAATGTTTTTGCAAGTTTTTAATTTTACACTTTCAGGATGGATGTCTTCGTTAACAATTACTGATGTACCTACTTTGACAAAGGGTACGGATGCAGAATATGTCAGAGAAAAACAATTACGAAGGTTGGCAATAGCGACTGTTATTTTTAGCCTATCTGTCGTAGGCCTTGTCTTGGGCGGTTTATTTTGTGTGTCGCTTCCCTCAATACAATTAGTGTTCTGGGTTGTTAGTGCTGTCATTACTGTAATTGCTTTAATTTGTGCTTGTACTCATTATTACCTATTGCAACCTAGACAGTTGTCTTCGGCTTCTTAATTATCTTTTTGTTGTTTTTAGCATACATGATGTTAAGAAGTATTAATTATTGGAGTTTGCTAAGTAACTGCTTGCCTATAAGTTTATATGTATGTCAAAATTTTTCTTTGTTAATTGTAGTTATCCCAGATAGGATACATCCGATAGGATTGCTTATATGACTCCACTGTCCTCTCATTATACTGTAGATTCACTTGAACGTATGCGCAATGTAGCGGTGAATCCAGTAGATTACTTCACTTTTCGTAAAGTAGTATCTTACCTCATGGCAACAATTACTATTCTTTTTTTCATGATGTTTCCTTTATGTATGATGTCGATGGTGCCTGCTTTACTTTATCTAGTTATTTTCTTTTCTTGTTGTACTCTATTATGTTCGGCTGCATTTTTTATTTCTGTCATTCACGCTTCTAGAAAATCAGTATTTATTGCTTAAGAGTGTGCCGAGAGTATGGGCTTAGGCCCCATCCCTGTTAGGGGATGGGGGAGGTGAGTGGGTTAGAACTGGATTTTAGAACCCAGGTCTATGTTGTAAGTACGAGCTGATCCGCGGAGTTCGAAGCCGAATTGGCTAAAGATCTCACATCTTGGGGTTATGGAGAAATGATTCCCGGCTTGAGCGATGAAAGCATTTCGAGCTAAGTTAGTAGCTCGTGTGGTCCAGATTGCGGAGACAGGATCAGAGATCATGGCGGTTGTGCAATCAGGATTACTTCTAGCG